>JAKFWI010000048.1 GCA_021731965.1 Hyphomonadaceae bacterium
CTCAGGACAAAAAATCCTGCCGTCCTAGAGGGATGCGGCCGATTTCGGCTTCGGGTTCGTCGTGTCCCAGCCCCCGTAGCACCGCTACGCGAACTGGGCCTCTCCTGCCCGAAAGCGCAAAATCGGCTTCGCATCGCGGCTCGCGGGAGTTTTTCAGCAGCCTGCTAGACCAGGTGTTTGATCACTTGTTTTCAAACCCGTTTTCCCTGGGGAATTTGCCAGCCGCCCTGCTTTTGTGCTCTGGCATGGGTGTTTTTTTTCTTGGCCTGCTTGAGGGATGGCAGGGGTTTGCTGACAAGTACCCAGGCTACCGCACAGTCGATCATGAGGTAAAGAAAGCAAGCCGGAAACTGGAAAATACCTACCGCACACTGAGATTGGTACTCAACACTTTATATTCGTCATCGGAGATTCGCGCCAAAATCAGCAAACGCGTCCATGATTTTTTAAAGGACCAGATCGAGCGAGGGCGCGCAGCACTCAATAGGGAAACTGATGCGGCAAGCCGCTATGAAAGCCGGGTCAGTGACCACGCCCGCCGCCTTTTGGCAAAATACCAACAGGGCAATCGCTCAATTCGGGGCAATCGCAGGAAACGTGAAAAGCTGGGGCTCGATGAAGTCCCGAGCTATTTTGGAGGGCCTATGCCCCCCTTCGAAAAACGGTTCACCGGCAACCCTTGAATCACCGAGGGCCATACACAAGCGGCGGACGCGCTCACTCTGTTGCATGTTAACGTCCAGCAATTGGATGCGTTCCTAAAGTGGCTCTCGACTGAGCAGAAGGAGAACGCTGAGAAGAACACGCAAAAAGAACATAAGCAAGGTACTGCCCAATGAGCCGCACCACGCGCACTATTTTGCTGGGAGTAGCGATCGCCATTCTCCTCTCGATAATCGGCGGCATCATCTGGTGGTATTTTACAAACCGCCCAGCGGCTGTCGAAGAAAATGGCTGTCGCCGAGATGGATTGACCCCAGCGCACACAATCGTTCTAATCGACCAATCCGATCCCTTTAGCACTGACGACATCGACTGGGTAAACAAATTACTGGACGACCAAGCACGCGGCTTGCCCCAATACAGTTTGATTACTGTGATGGGCTTGACCGGAGAGCCCTATAAACTGAAAGTTGTGCCTAGTCTGTGCAGTCCCGGAAGTCCGAATCAGGTTAATTCACTGACGGGTAATGTCAATTTGGTTGATCTCAATTGGGGCGATAACTTCCAAAAACCGCTTTACTCAAAGGCGCGCGAGATTATGGAGGCGCCGAGCGAGGCGCGCTCTCCGATCGCCGAAGCGATAGATAGCATTGCCCGCCGCTCAGACTTTTCACCAAAACAGCCGGGCCGGAGGCTTCTCATCATCTCCGACATGATTCAAAATTCCGCGGCCACCTCTTTTTTCAGAGGCGAACTGTCTTTCTCTAACTTTTTGAAGACGAGCCCGGGGCAAGAACTGCCCGACCTCCGAGGCGTGGAAGTAACGACGCACCTGGTGCGCCGCCACACGGTACCAATCGATCGAGACCGCATCCGCAGCTTCTGGACAGCATACGCCGGCGCGACAGGCGCGGAGCTTGCATTCGAGTGAGCACGACTAGTCTGCGCCGCCAGGGCACCTAAAGAGAATGTTGAATGGCAACTGAGGGGAAATGCCGGTTTCAGCCTGCGCCTGCCGGCCGACGGCGCCTTGAGGCTCGCAAAAGCGCCCCGAGCCGCAGCAATTCTCTTGCATTTCGCTCTTGGCTGCGCCATAAGCCCGCCCTTACGCGAGCTGCGGTCTGCGGCGGCGCGCCATTTGGCGTTCCGCTTGGCCAGATCCACCGCAGAGCGGGGCCTTCCCCCTGCTTTGCGCCGCAGCTCCAATGGAAGGACCATAAGAGTGGCGTTTTACGAACACGTGCTTATTGCGCGTCAAGATATCTCCCCGCAGCAAGTCGATACGCTGATCGAGGAGATCACCCGCACCATTTCCGAGCATGGCGGCAAGGTCGGCAAGTCCGAATACTGGGGCTTGCGTAATCTGGCTTATCGCGTGCGCAAAAACCGCAAAGGCCATTACGCGCTACTCAATATCGACGCGAGCGCGGCGGCTGTCCATGAGGTGGAGCGGCGCCTGCGCATCAATGAAGATGTGTTACGCTATCTGACCATCCGCGTCGAAGCATTGGATGATGAACCCTCCCCCGTGCTGGCCAGGCGCGATCGGGAAGAAAAGCGCCGGGCGCGCCGTGAAGGCCGCGACGACGGCTTTGATGGCCGCGATGATGATCGTGGGGAGATGTAATCGCCATGCAAGCCAGCAAAATGAATATTTCCAACATCCCCGCTCGCCGCGCCTTTGGCCGGCGGCGCAAGGTCTGTCCCTTTTCGGGGGCCGATAGCCAAAAGATCGATTACAAGGACGTGAAGCTGCTCCAGCGCTACATTTCTGAAAAAGGCAAGATCGTGCCGGCGCGGATCACCGCGGTTTCGGCCAAAAAACAGCGCGAATTGGCGCGCGCCATCAAGCGGGCGCGCTTTCTTTCGCTGCTGCCCTACGCCGTGCAGTGAGGCCAGGCATATGAAAATCGTTCTGCTCGAGCGCGTCGAAAAGCTGGGGGCCATCGGCGATGTGGTCATCGTGCGCGATGGCTTTGCCCGCAATTGGCTGCTTCCGCAAAATAAGGCGCTGCGTGCCACCGATAACAATCTGCGCCGCTTTGCGGTGCAGCGCGCCGATATCGAAAAGCGCAATGCCGAAACCCGCACCGAGGCCGAGGCCCATGGTGCCACGCTAGACGGCCAGAGCTTTGTGCTGCTGCGCCAAGCGGGCGATTCGGGCCAGCTCTATGGCTCAGTCAGCGCGCGCGATGTGGCCGAGGCGGCCAGCGCAATGGGCTTTGATGTGCCGCGCGCGGCCATCATCCTGGACAAGCCGATCAAAGCGGTGGGCATCCACGCTTTGCGCGTGCGTCTGCACCCGGAAGTCACCGTCTCCATCAGCGTCAATGTGGCGCGCTCCGCCGAAGAGGCTGAGCGCCAAACCAAAGGCGAGGACGTGGTGGCCGCCCGCATGGCCGAGGAGCGCGAATTGCTCAGCGTCCAGGCGCAGGAAATCGCCGCCGGCACTCTGGCCAATGACGGCCCTGCAGGGGATCGCTGACAGGGGCAAAACTCCCCAGGTGACGGCGAGGAAAACCCGCGCCATAATGGCGCATGTTCCAGCGATTTTTCACCGAGCTGCGCGCCGCCCGCGTGCCCGTCAGCCTTAAGGAATACCTTGTCTTGATCGAGGCGCTCGATGCCGATGTCATCGAGCGGCAGGTGGATGAATTCTATTACCTTTCCCGCGCGGCCCTCGTGAAGGATGAGCGCCACCTCGATCGCTTCGATCAGGTGTTTGGCCATGTATTCAAGGGCCTGGAAGGCTCGGTGGGGGAGGCTTTGGCCGCGCAAATCCCCGAGGAATGGCTGCGCAAGCTCACGGAAAAATTCCTCACCGATGAGGAAAAGGCGCAAATCGAGGCGCTTGGCGGCTGGGACAAGCTGATGGAGACGCTACAGCAGCGCCTCAAGGAGCAGAAAGAGCGCCACCAAGGCGGCTCCAAATGGATTGGCACGGGCGGCACCTCCCCCTTCGGGGCGCATGGCTATAATCCCGAAGGCATCCGCATCGGCCAAGAGCAAGGCCGTCACGGGCGCGCGGTCAAAGTCTGGGACAAGCGCGAATACCGCAATCTCGATGATCAGGTCGAAATCGGCGCGCGCAACATCAAGATCGCGCTGCGCCGCCTACGCAAATTTGCCCGGCAAGGCGCGCCCGAGGAACTCGATCTCGACGCCACCATCGATGCCACCGCCAAGCAGGGCTATCTTGACGTGGTGATGCGGCCGGAGCGGCGCAACACCATCAAAGTGCTGCTCTTCTTTGACATTGGCGGCTCCATGGATGGGCATGTCAAAGTGTGCGAAGAATTGTTCACCGCGGCGCGCAGTGAATTCAAACATATGGAGTATTTTTACTTCCATAATTGTCTATACGAAAGCGTGTGGAAAGACAACCACCGTCGCCACACCGATAAAATTGCCACTTGGGATGTCTTGCACAAATATCCACACGATTATAAAATCGTTTTTGTTGGCGACGCGACCATGAGCCCTTATGAAATCACCTATCCGGGTGGTGCGGTGGAGCATTGGAACGAAGAACCGGGCGCGGTTTGGCTTGATCGGGTTGCCGGCATTTATGAGCGGATTGTCTGGCTCAATCCCACGCCGCAGGCCCATTGGCGCCATTCGCCCTCGGTGCAGCTGATCCAAGAGGTGATCGGCGAACAGCGCATGTTCCCGCTTACCTTGGCGGGCCTTGAAGGCGCGATGCGCGAGCTGAGCCGCTAGAGCGCATTCAGGAAAAGTGGAGTTGCGGTTTTCCGTCCGAATGCGCGCTAATCTATTGAATCAGCGCATTCAGGAAAAGTGGAGTTGCGGTTTTGCGTCCTAATGCGCTCTAAGTTATTGAATTAGCGCATTTTTCGAATCAAAATGCTCTAGCGACGTTATAGGGCGCAAAAAGCGCGCGCACTTGGCACGCAGGAGGGAAAATGGATCTGCACAAAATTGAGACTTTTGCGCTGTCTTTGCCCGGCGCGCAGCTCTCCATCAAATGGGGGGATCACCGCGCCTTCGTGGTCGGCGAAAAGATGTTCGCCATTCTCAGCGGCCCTGAAGGGCCCAAAATCCTATCGTTCAAATGCTCGGATTTGGCTTTTGAGCTGCTCATCGAGCGCGAGGGCCTCGTGCCTGCCCCCTATATGGCCCGCGCCAAATGGGTAAGGTTGGAAGATCCAGCAGCCATGGACGATGAGGAGATCGAGGCCCGCTTGACCGAGGCCCACCGCCTGATCGCCGCAAAACTGCCCAAGCGCCTGCGCCCAGCCGGGTTTTAGCGGGTGATTGTAGTTCAGGCGGGCCAGCGCAGGCCCACTTTTTTGCGCTGCGCCAGCGTTTGCTCAGCACGCGCTAGCGCCCGCATGGCCACTTCTGCGGCCTGCAGCGTATCGGTGGCGCGCAGGCTATCGAGCGACATGCGCAGGCGCTTCACCGCATCCTCGAGCTTGGCGCGATCGGCATCCCGCTCACCCAAAGCGGCCAAGGCCCGCCCCACCTCCTGCTGCGCGGCACCCCAGGCACCAGGATCGCTTTGGCGATCAATGCGCTGCACAAACCGCTCGCGCGCCTCCAGGCTGCGCTCCAGCCAGGAGACATGGCCGCCGCGCTCCCCCAAGCTCAAGGCCCCGCGTGCATAATCATCGAGCAATTCCATCATCGCCCCATCCCCCAAGCCGGCAGGGGGGCGATTAACGATCCGATCCAAAGCATCAACGATCACTTGCAGTTTTTCGGGCTTGTAATCCTGCGGCCGGTTCAGCACCGGGCGGGCCCGCCGGGCGCAGGCATAAGCGATGACATCGTCAATCTCGCCCAGTGCCTCGCCATTGCGCCATTGAAAGGAGATCTCGTGCACCTCCGGCAGGCGGCCAAAGGCGGGGATCCCCAAAAGGCGCAATTGCACCTTTCCATTCAAGCTGCGCCGACCCCATATCACCACATCGGCGGCGGCCATTTCCAGGAGGCTCATGCCCTCCATAGCCACCTTGCGCGCCCGATCCGCATCGGCGGCTGGCAGCACGGTTTGCAGGGATACGGGAAACATTTCCACTTGCGCGGGTGCCTGGAAGGCAAACACGCCAAAGCGCCGCTCAATGCCTTCAGCGATTTCCTGGCGCAGCGCACCCGCACCAAAGCCTTGGATCGGCGCCAACAGGATTCGAGCATGGTGATCGCGCGTGCGCTTGAGCTGCTGGGCTTTCATCAGCACGCCAGCGCGCGAGCTGGCATGGGCGGCCCCGCGCGCCAGCCAGAAAAAGCCAACGGCAAAGGCCGACAGCCCGATCGATACGGCACCCGCCACGATATGAGGATATTGAAAGAACGCGTCCAAAGCTTGGCGCGAGATATCCCGCGAAAACTCCGGCCACCCTGCCGCAAGAAATGACAATTGCATGTGTAAAGAGGCCCAGTCCGATCGTCATCTATAGCGCGAGTGCACAATGTGCACAACGCCCAAACCGTGCGGCGAAACTTAGGCGAAAGCGCGCTGCGCGCAAGGACGCTAGCAGGCTGTTGAAGAACTCCAGCGCGGCCGCGACGGCAGGAATTTTTTGCTCTTCCTGAGCAGGAGCCGGGTGCAGCGCGATGCGGGGCATCGGGCCAGACCGGCGACGCCCTCAGGACAAAAAATCCTGCCGTCCTAGAGGGATGCGGCCGATTTCGGCTTCGGGTTCGTCGTGTCCCAGCCCCCGTAGCACCGCTACGCGAACTGGGCCTCTCCTGCCCGAAAGCGCAAAATCGGC
>JAKFWI010000084.1 GCA_021731965.1 Hyphomonadaceae bacterium
GTCAACAAGCCCGCCGCCGGGTGCGCCGCCATTCCGGCGGGCTTGTTGACAACGATCAGGTGCTGATCCTCGAAGGCGATATCGAGGGCGATGTCCTCGGGTTGAGGCGATGGCGGAGCGGGCGGCGGCAGACGAAGGCGATACACTCCGCCGGGCTTGGCTTTGGCGCTGGCCAACAAAACCGGCTGCCCATCGACGCACAGGCGCTGCTGACCGATCAGGCCCTGCAGTCGCGCGCGGGATAAATCCGGCCAGATGCGCGCCAACGCCGCATCTATCCGTTCCACCGGGTGATCGCTGGGCAATTGCTGGGCGCGCAGCTGCTCTTGCGCCCAAGGCGGTGCGATTTCGTCACCTTCTGGGTCAAGGCCACTCACGGCTTGAGGGGCGTCAGGCTGCCATCGCTCTCCACCCGGCGGTAAAAGCACTGGGCGGCCCCTGTATGGCAAGCAGGGCCGATTTGTTCGATGATCAGCAGCAGGCAGTCTTGATCGCAATCCACCCACACATCCAGCACGCGCTGGCTATGGCCAGAGGTTTCGCCCTTGCGCCACAAGGCTTGGCGCGAGCGGGACCAATAAACCGCCTGGCCCGTCTCCAGCGTAAGGCGCAGCGCCTCTGCATTCATCCAAGCCATCATCAGCACCGCCCCGCCGTTTGCCTCCTGGGCGATGGCGGGGATTAAACCATCTGCGTTGAAGCGGGGGGTAAAAATGGGGCTGTCTTCGAGAGATGAGCTAGAGGTCTGCATGACGCTGCTCATAGGGCGAAACATCCCGCGGCGAAAGCCGGCCCTTCTGCCGGCCCGCATTGAGTGTGGTTCGGGTGAGTGTTAAGCTAATCCCATGCCCAATCTCACAAGCATTGACATTGCCTGGGCCCAAACAAGCCCAGAGAAAGCCAGCGCCAGCGCGTTTTTGGCGCGCCTGATGCCGCAGGACAGCGCCTACATCTCGCATAGTGAAATCCAGTGGGGACTCTCACACGAGGGCGAGGCATGGGCCGAAGGGGCAGTGGCCCAGCTAGAGGGCTATTTTGCTCAATTTCTCGATGATGGCGGCCAAATCGCGCAAGCGATCGATGCGGCGGGGGTCTTGTGCGCAGCCGCGGCGGTGCAATGGCAGGTGCATACGCCGATCCGCTTCGCCATCGTCCAGGACATCATTGTCGCCCCGCAGGCGCGCGGTTTGGGGCTGGGCGATCGCCTGATGCATTTCATCGAGGCGGAGGCGCGACTGCGCCACATGGGATGGGTGTTCCTGGAAAGCGGCGTGCGCAACCAGCGGGCCCAGAGCTTTTTCATCCGGTCCGGCTACGTGCCGATTTCCTCCACCTTCGCCAAGCGGCTAGACGATGCGGCTATTTCTGCTCCGTCAAGCGCAGAAAGCGCCCGCGCAGATCCGCATCGGTCTTGAACAAGCCGGTGAAGGTGGTGGTGATGGTGGTGACATCTTTGTGATGCACCCCGCGCGTGGACATGCATTGGTGCTCGGCATCGATGAGCACGGCCACCCCGGCCGGGCGCAAGGCGTCATTGATCGCGTCTGCGATCTGCACGGTCATGGATTCCTGCGTTTGCAGGCGTTTGGCATAGATTTCGACCACACGGGCGATCTTGGAAATGCCCACGACCCGGTTGGTGGGCATGTAAGCGACGAAGGCTTTCCCCAGAAAAGGGGCCATGTGGTGCTCGCAATGGCTTTCCACATCGATGTTTTTGAGCATGACGATATCGTCATAGCCCTGAACATCTTCGAAGGTGCGCGCCAATTCCTTGACCGGATCCTTGGTATAGCCGGAAAACCATTCGTCGAACGCGTCCACCACCCGGTGCGGCGTGTCCAACAGGCCCTCACGGCGCGGATTATCCCCCGCCCAAGCCAGCAGGGTGCGCACCGCATCCATGGCTTCTTCGCGCGAAGGGCGCGCCTGCACGAGCGAAACCGGTGTCACGGTCTTTAAAACGACATCCATTGGAAATGTTTTCCCTGCTGAGGGGCGAGGAGTCGAGCCGAACGCGCAAAAATTGCGTGCCGGGCTTAACGCCCGCCCGCGTTAGCCCTCAGATACTTTCTTCGATATGGCGATGATTTCCCAAAACGCCAGTGTTTCCCCGCAAGCGAATTGCCGGCTAAAGGAAACGCAGCGCCATTATGTTCGCATCTTCGCTAGAGAGAAAATGAAAAGAATCACACTCACGAACACGTTGTCGCGCGATCTCGAGGCGTTCTCGCCCGCGGATCCGCGCCGTGTCACGCTCTATGTCTGCGGGCCGACGGTTTATGATCTGGCCCATATCGGCAATGCCCGCCCGGTGGTGGTGTTCGATGTGCTGTTTCGCCTTTTGCGCCATGTGTATGGCGAAGACGCGGTGCTGTACGCGCGCAATTTCACCGATATCGATGATAAGATCGTCGCCCGCGCCCGTGAGGGCAATGAGCCGATCGAGGCGCTGACCGCGCGTTATGCGCTGGCCTATGCAGAAGATATGGCCGCCCTTGGGGCACTTGAGCCCAGCTTCAGCCCGCGCGCCACCGAGCATGTCGAGGGCATGATTGCGCTATGCGAGGCGCTTGAGGAAAAGGGCGCGGCCTATCGCGGCCCCAGCGGGCTGTGGTTTCGGGTGGCTGCCGATAGCGATTACGGCAAGCTATCGGGCCGCAAGCAGGAGGATTTGCGCGCCGGCGCGCGTGTGGAAGGCGAAAGCGACAAGGCCGATGACGCCGATTTCGCGCTGTGGAAGGCAGCCAAGCCCGGAGAGCCGGCCTGGGAAAGCCCGTTCGGGCCCGGTCGGCCGGGCTGGCATATCGAGTGCTCGGCGATGATCGAGGCTTTGTTTGGCGGGTCGATCGATATCCACGCCGGTGGCCATGATCTGATCTTTCCTCACCATGAGAACGAAATGGCCCAAAGCGAAACCGCCTTTGGCCGGCCTTTGACGCAGATGTGGCTGCACAACGGCTTTTTGACCATGCAGACGCAGAAAATGTCCAAAAGCCTGGGCAATGTCGCGACGGTGCGGGCTTTGCGCGCCGCGTGGCCTGCGGAAGCGCTGCGCTATGCTTTGCTTTCCGCGCACTATCGCGCTCCGCTGGATTGGTCCGACGAGGTGATCGTGCAAGCGGTGGCCAGTCTCGATCGGCTTTATGGCGCGCTGCAGCGTTTGCGCGATGTGCCAGCACCAATGGCTGCGCCGCCGGATGGTGTGCTCGATGCTTTAGCTGAGGATCTCAACACGCCGCGCGCCTTGGCGGCGCTATTTGAGCTCGCGGCGCAGGCTAACAAAGCGGTGCGCCCAGCCGATGGGGCACCCGCCAAGGCAGCTTTGCTGGCGGGCGGGGCCTTGCTTGGCTTGCTGCAAGCCGATCCGCAGGCCTGGTTTCGCGCCGGGGTGGCCAACAGCGCGGACATCGATGCCTTGGTGGAGGGGCGAGCCGCCGCGCGCGCCGCCAAGGATTGGGGTGAGGCTGACCGGCTGCGCGATCAGCTCACCGCCCGGGGCATCGAAGTGCTTGACGGCGCGAGCGGATCCTCCTGGCGGCGCAAGGTTTGAGGCCTGTTAAACGGGCCGCCGCAGGCTTATGTGGCGTGCATGGAACTCTATCACGCGCGCGTCCTGGAATTGGCTGCCAACATGAGCCGCACGCAGCGGCTCGCCAAACCGCACGGCACGGCCACGCGCGTCAGCCGCATTTGTGGCTCGACCATTACGGTGGATGTGACGCTGGACGGGGACATCGTGCGTGAAATCGGCATGGAAGTGCAGGCCTGCGCGCTCGGCCAGGCGGCGGCGGCTGTGTTGGCCGCGCATGGGGCCGGCGCAAGCGTGGCCGAAGTGCGCGCCGCGCGTGACAGCTTGGCCGCCATGCTGCGCGCGGGTGCCCTCCCGCCTGGCGGCCGCTTTTGGGAATTGCGCCATCTGGAGGGCGTTAAGGATTACCCCCCGCGCCATACTTCGACCCTGCTGGCCTTCGATGCCGCGGTGGACGCGTTGGAGGCTGCCTTGGGGCGATAAGCGGTGGCCTAGAGCGCATCGACCGAATGCGCTCAAACAAATGGAATCAACGCATTCAGGAAAGTGGAGTTGCGATTTTCCGTCCGCATGCGCTTTAAGTCATTAAATCCGCGTATCTTTCGAATCAGAATTCGATTTCGATGTCTTTGCCAATGCTCCGGTGTGGCTCGTGATAGGGAAGTTCGCGCAGAGGCCTGCACAATGGCAATGCGGATTTCCTTATCGCCGCACTGGGCAGGCTTTTGGTATGATCTGAAGAATGGAAGGCGGGCGGGGCGGCGGTGTCTCCTCAGCGGAGCGGCGCGTTGCTGGATCGTCACATCCGAACAGCGCGGCGCGATAGACACACCTCCAGCGCATAAAAGGCAGCCGGTTGTGGGCCCCAACGAAGCCCGCTAGATTACCTCTTCGAGAATTGTTCAGCGGGCGGACTGCGCCGCCCCGTGGCAAAATTGCATGCGGCCCCTTTGGTGCTTGATCCTCTTCCGCCGCAATCAGGCGTACCCGACGTGACGCCGCCCGAGGTGGCGCTGGCACCATCGCATCTGCGCCAAAAGCCAAGCGAGATCCCCCAAGCGGGCTGGATCGCCATCGGGCGCCACGGCAAGCCGGCTTTGTCCCGCGCGGTGCGGCTGAGCCGCCATCAATATCGCGATTGGTGGCGCATGTACGACGCTGGCGGGCTGGCTGACGGGCAAAGCCCACCAGACGCTTTGCGCCGCATCGCCGACGAGGCAGACGTGGTGCTGTCCAGCACCTTGCGCCGGGCGGTTGAGACGGCCAGCGCGGTTGCGGGCGGCAAGCCCATCACCCAAGAGGCCCTGTTCATCGAGGCGGCGCTGCCCCCGCCGCCTCTGCCTGGCCGCTATAATCCCGGCGCATGGGGCGTCGCGGCGCGTGCCGCCTGGTGGCTTGGCCTATCGGGAGATGAAGAAAGCCGCAGCGCCGCAGAAGCCCGCGCGAAAATGGCCGCACTGGATTTAATCGCGCGCGCGGAAAAAGGCGAAAATGTCCTGCTGCTGGCGCACGGCTGGTTCAACCGCATGATCAGGCCGCCTTTGGTGCAGCGCGGCTGGCGCTGCACTTCGGATGGCGGGGACAGATATTGGTCCCACCGGGTTTACGTTTTCCCGCAAAGGCTGTAACGCCGCAGCCGATCCAGCAAAGCGGCACACGGCGCGGAGCAAGACACCGCCCGATCAGATCCGCAAATCCGATCGGGCTATGCTGCCAAGACCCGTTCCCGAAAAGTGTGACGCGGTTTTCGCAACAGAACGGGTCTAATCACTTATTGTAGAGCGGATTCACCCGATTTGACCTGATTCAGTCAAATCGGGATCCGCTCTAGGGCCTACTTTCCCGCGGCTGCGGCAGGTGCTGCCCGGCGCACTTCAACGGGCAAGCCAAGTTTGGCCAATTGCGGCTCAACAACCGCGGCATCGCCAACGATTACCCAGGTCAGCTTGGTTGGGTCGATCGCCGTTTTCGCGGCTTGGGCGATATCGGCCTGGGTCAAAGCCCGGTAACGCGCCGACAGCTTGGCGATGTAATCGTCAGGCCGGCCCAGCAAAGCATTGCCTTGAACGGTCGCCAAAACGGCCGCAGCCGTTTCGTAATCACCGGGCAAGGACAAGGTGTTGGAATTGATGCTGCGCTGCAATTCCTCGGGCGTCACGGGCTTGGCCCCCAAGAATGCCTGCATATTCTCAACCAAGGCCTGGATGGAATCGCCGGTGCGATCGGCTTGGACGGGCGCGGTGACTTGGAAAACCAAATCGCCCTTGCCCGCCGAAATCCCCGAGCCCACCCCATAGGACCAGCCCTTGGCCTCGCGCAGATCCGAGTTTAACCGCGAGGTGAAAGACCCGCCCAGCGTCTCATTGGCGATCCGCAGCGCGATGGGATCATCCACGCCCTTAAGGCCGATCGGCATGCCCGCCACGATCACCGATTGCGAAGACTTGGGCCGGTCGATCAGGATGATCTTGCCTTGGCCCTGCTGCGCCACCGCCACATTGGCCTTGGTGCCCTTGGCTATTCCGGCTGGCGGGGTCCAGCTGCCGAAAGCCGCTTCCAGCTTTGGCAACAAGGCGGCGAGGGTCGTATCCCCTGAGACAAAGATCTTCATATTGTCCGGGCGGATCCAGCGCTGATGGAATGCCACCAAATCCTCGCGGGTCAGCGCTTTCACGCTCGCGCTGGTGCCGATGCCGGAGATAAAGCCGTAGGGATGAGCCGCGCAAAAAACCAGCGGACGCAGCACCCGGCCCGCGGCGCCGTTTGGATTGGTCTCTTCTTGCGCGATGCGCGAAAGCTGAATGGCGCGCAAACGCTCGATTTCCACGGGCGCCAAAGCCGGGTTGCGGATCATGT
>JAKFWI010000223.1 GCA_021731965.1 Hyphomonadaceae bacterium
CGGCCAGCTTCATCCCTGCTCTGGCCAATATCTGGATGAGGCCGGCGGCGTGCTGGCGGGCCAGGATTTCGGTGGGGGCCATCAGCGCGCTTTGCGCCCCAGCCTCGGCGGCGTGCGCCATGGCCAGCGCCGCCACAAGGGTTTTGCCCGAACCGACATCACCCTGCAACAAACGCAGCATGGGCGCGGGCGCGGCGAGATCGTCACGGATTTCACCGAACGCACGGGTTTGGGCTTGGGTTGGCGAAAATGGCAAAGCGGCCAGGATGGCGCGCGCCTTCTCCCCTTTGGCCGAGAGGATTTGGCCGGCGCGCTCGCAGCGCTCGGCGCGGCGCAGGCGCAGCGCGCATTGGCGCGCGAACAGTTCATCATAAGCCAGGCGGCGGCGCGCCTCACCGTTCACGGCGATGTCGCTGGGCGCTTCGGGACGATGGAGGGTGCGCAAGGCTGGCGAAAATGGCAACAAATGCATGCCCGCTACGCTGGAGGACGAGAGCCATTCGGGGGCCTCGCCGAGTTTATCCAAGGCTGCGGCGATGATTTTTTGCACCTGGCGCCCCGCCAGCCCGGCGGTGAGCGGATAGACCGGCTCCACTGGAGGCGGAGCCTCGCCCCGCGCGGGATCCACCACATAATCGGGGTGGGTCATTTGGCGCTCCCCGCCATAGACCTCGATCTTGCCCGACAACAAGCGGCGCTGGCCGATCGGCCACATGCGCTTGAGCATTTCCACGCGGGGGCGGAAATACACAACGGTGAGAAAGCCGGTCTCGTCTCGCAGCCGCACGCGGTAGGGGGCCTTGGAGCGTCCTGGCGCGATGTGGCGATCCACTTCCGCTTCGATGGTGGCGATTTCGCCTTCTTGCGCCTCAGCAATGGGGACGCGCTTGCGCCGATCAATCGCCCCGATGGGTGCAAGGAACAACGCGTCGCGCCCCAAGGGGCCGCCCGCCACTTTGGCGACCAGCTCAGCGGTATCGGGGCGCATGCCGCGATAGCCGGCCGCCGGGGCCAACAAGGCCTCTACATCGAAGGGCTTTGGGTGGGCTTTGTCTGGGGCTTTTTCCGGCATTGAGGGTGAGGCGGGCATGGGCATCAGTGGCTGGCGTCGACGCCCCTTGCGTCTTGGGCTATAGCGCCGCTTCGGGGTGACGGCTGGCAATTCCCTGAACAAGAAAGGCCGGCCGTTTCCGTTGCAGAGTCTGGCCGCTTCTCGTTCGTGTATCGCGTAGCACGTTTCGCGCAGAGGTCCATCAGGAGAGGCGAACATGGATGAGCGATGCAAGCGGCTGCGGTTTCGCGCCTGGCGGCGCGGCTTTCGCGAGCTTGATCTGATCATGGGCCCATTCGCTGATGCGCATGTCACGGGCCTTGACGCGGTCGAACTTGCCGCGCTTGAAGGCTTGCTCGATGCGCCGGATCAGGATGTGTACAGCTGGATTATCGGGCGCGCGCCGACGCCCGCGGATTTCGAGGGCAGTTTGATGCAGAAATTGGGGCTGTTTGCCCGCACCATGGCGCAGCCAGCGCCGGAAAACGCCGCGCCGTGAAAGCCTCTCCTTTGGCCGCCGCTGCAACCAATCCCCTGCTCGATGCGGTCGCCAGCGATGCGGGCCCGTTGATCTGCGCCGGTGCGCCGGACGGCGTGGACGCACAGGCCTTTGCCAGCGCGCTGCTGCAACGCGGCGGGGTTGGCCTATTCGTCGCGCGGGACGCCACGCGCAGCGCCAATTTTGAGGCGGCGGTGCGGTTTTTCGCCCCGACACTGCGCATCATGCGCCTGCCGGCCTGGGATAATCTTCCCTATGATCGCATCTCCCCCAGCGGGGCGGTGGCAGCCGAACGCTGCGCCGCTTTGGCGGCCCTGGCGCGCCGAAGCGCCGGCGATCGCGCGCCGCTTTTGGTGCTGAGCACGGTGGCTGCGGTGGCGCAGCGCGTTCCCATGCGCGGGCGCCTCGCGGTAGGCAGCTTCGAAGCGGCGACGGGCATGGAGGTCGAGGAGGGCGATCTTGAGCGCTATTTGCTGGTCAATGGCTATGCGCGCGCCTCTGTGGTGCGCGCGGCGGGTGATTATGCCGTGCGCGGGGGGGTGACCGATATCTTTCCGCCCAGCGCGCCAGAGCCGCTGCGCTTTGATTTTTTTGGGGATAAGCTGGAATCTATTCGCAGCTTTGATCCTGAGACGCAAAGATCAACGGGCGCCTTGCCGCGCGCGGAATTGACGCCCGTGAGTGAGGTATTGTTCGATGATGAGGCGGTCTCGCGTTTCCGCAAGCGCTATGTCGAGGCGTTCGGCCCGGGGGCGGATGCCAATTATGATGCGGTGACGGCGCGGGTTCGCCGCTCTGGCCTTGAGCAATGGCTGGCGTTTTTCCATGAAAAACTGGAAACAGTGTTTGATTATGTGGGCACGGACGCGCTGATCGGCCTCGATTACCTGGCCGACGATGCGGCCAAGGAGCGTTACGCCCAGGCGCTGGAGCATTTCGCCAGTCGTAAAGCGGTGCCAGCCTCCCACCAATCACCCGGCGGCTTTCGCGCGCCTGCGCCCGATCTGCTCTATCTCGATGAGGAAACCTGGGCCGCCAGCCTGGCCAAGCGGCCGGTGCGGCGGTTCACGCCCTTCGCCGATGCCCTGGGCTCGGATGTCTTGAGCTTGCGGGGGCGTGCAGGGCGCAGCTTCTCGGCCGAACGCGCCACCTATGAAGTCAATGTGTTCGAAGCCGCTGCAGCTTATGTGCAGAGCCTGGTCAGTAGCGGCCGCAAAATGCTGATCGCTGCGTGGACCGAGGGCTCGGCGGAGCGCCTGTCAGGTGTGTTGGAAGATCACGGGCTGGGCCAGCCGATTCGTGCCCAAAACTGGCCAGAGGCCTTGGCCGCACCCAGCCATCAGCCGGTTTTGTGCGTGTTGCCGCTGGAGCAGGGCTTCGAAACCGACAGCCTCACCGTGCTGGCGGAGCAAGACATCCTCGGCGAGCGCCTGGCGCGCCCGCGCAAACGCCGCCGGGCTGCCAATCTGATCGCGGAGGCTGCCGCGCTTTCGCCCGGTGATCTGGTGGTGCACGCCGAGCACGG
Source organism: Hyphomonadaceae bacterium (assembly GCA_021731965.1). GTDB lineage: Bacteria > Pseudomonadota > Alphaproteobacteria > Caulobacterales > Aquidulcibacteraceae. The sequence goes on from JAKFWI010000223.1 coordinate 3,076, forward strand.
TATTGCGCGCTATGCCGGCCTCAAGACCATCGATGTGGGCGACGCCCCGCACGATTGCCTCGATCTCGAATATGCGGGCGGGGATAAGCTTTATCTGCCGGTCGAGAACATTGAGCTGGTGACGCGCTATGGCTCGGAGGAAACCGGCGCGCAGCTCGATCGGATGGGCGGGGCCGCCTGGCAAGGCCGCAAAGCCCGCGCCAAGCAGCGCTTGCGGGACATGGCCGCCGAGCTGATTCGCATCGCCGCCGCGCGCGAAACGCGCTTCGCCGAGGCGCTGGCCCCTCCCGAGGGGCTATACGATGAATTCTGTGCGCGCTTTCCGTATGACGAAACAGATGATCAGCTATCGGCAATCGATGATGTGCTGAGCGATCTGGCGGCGGGCCGGCCGATGGATCGGCTGATCTGCGGCGATGTTGGTTTCGGCAAAACCGAGGTGGCGCTGCGGGCGGCGTTTTTGGTGGCCATGACCGGCCAGCAGGTCGCGGTCATCGCGCCCACCACCCTTTTGGCGCGCCAACATTACAAGTCCTTCAAGGAACGCTTTCGCGGCTTTCCCCTGGAGGTGCGCCTGCTGTCACGCATGGTTGGGGCTAAGGATGCCGCGGAGGCCAAAGCCGGCCTCAGCGATGGGCGCGTCGATGTGATTATCGGCACCCACGCTCTGCTGAGCCCGGGCATCGCCTTCAAGGATCTTGGCTTGCTGGTGATCGATGAAGAGCAGCATTTTGGCGTCAAGCACAAAGAGCGGATGAAGGAATTGCGCGCCGATGTGCACGTGCTGACCCTTTCAGCCACACCCATTCCGCGCACCCTGCAACTTGCCCTGTCCGGTATCCGAGAGATGTCAATCATTGCCACGCCGCCCGTGGATCGCATGGCGGTGCGCACCTATGTGACGCCCTTCGATGCCGTGACCGTGCGCGAGGCTTTGCTGCGGGAGCGCTATCGCGGCGGGCAATCCTTCTTTGTGGTGCCGCGCATCGCTGATCTGGCTGACGCAGAGCAGTTTCTGCAGAAAAACGTGCCGGAAATCCGCTTTGTCTCCGCCCATGGGCAGATGGCCGCCACCGCGCTCGATGAGCTGATGACCCGCTTTTACGAAGGCGAGGCCGATGTGCTGCTTTCGACCACCATCGTTGAATCCGGCCTGGATATCCCGCGGGCCAACACCTTGATCGTGCACCGGGCAGATTTGTTTGGCCTCGCCCAGCTTTATCAGCTGCGCGGCCGGGTGGGGCGCTCCAAGGTGCGGGCCTATGCCTATTTGACCACGCAAGACGACAAGCCCCTCACCGATAGCGCCGAAAAGCGGCTCCGCATCCTCGCTTCCCTCGATAATCTGGGGGCCGGTTTCACCTTGGCCTCGCATGATCTCGATATGCGCGGCGGCGGCAATCTTTTGGGCGAAGAGCAGACCGGCCATATCCGGGAAGTGGGCGTCGAATTGTACCAGGCCATGCTGGAGGAGGCGGTCAATTCGCTGAAAGAAGGCGGGGCGGAGGAGGCGCCTGGCGCGCGTGATTGGTCCCCGCAGATCAATGTCGGCGCGGCCGTGCTGATCCCCGAGGATTATGTGCCGGACCTAACCGTGCGCTTATCGCTTTATCGCAAGCTGGCCGATCTGGAAGCCGACGCGGACCGCGAAGCCTTCGCCGCCGAATTGATCGATCGTTTTGGGAAAATGCCGCAGGAGGCCCAGCAGCTTTTGGCCGTGGCCGGCCTGAAAAGCCTGTGCCGCCGGCTCAATATCGCCAAGCTGGATGCCGGCCCGAAGGGGGCATCCATGCTGTTTCGTGAAGGCGGCTTTCCCAATCCGCTGGAATTGGTGCGCTATGTTCAGAGCCGACCCTTGGATTTCAAGATGCGACCAGACGGCAAGCTGATTGCCACCGGTGCCTGGGCCGATCCTGCTTTGCGGCTGAAAGCGGTGCGGGCGGTGCTGGACGGGTTGAGCGGCGCGTTGGCACCGGCTCAAGCACCCGCTTTGAAATGATCCGCAAAATGATCGCTGGCGCGCACTAAGGCGTCGGTGATGCCCGGCTCCGTGGCAGAATGGCCCGCGTCAGCGATGATGTCCAGATTGGCATTGGGCCAGACCTTGGCCAACGCCCACGCGGATGACAGCGGCGTGCACACGTCATAGCGCCCATGGATGATGCGCCCGGGGATATGGCGAAAGCGCGGGGCCTGCTCCAGCAGCCAGCCATCGCGATCAAAAAAGCCCGCATGATGGAAATAATGGGCCTCGATGCAGGCGAACGCCTCCACGAATTGATCGTCATTGAAGCGGTTGGGCAAAGCGCTGGGGCCGACAAACGAGATCGTTTCGCCCTCCCAGCGCGCCCAGGCCCGGGCCGCTTTCAGGCGCACCGCGCGCTCGGGAGACAGCAAACGCTTGTGGAAGGCGGTGACGAGATCGCCGCGCTCCCCCGCAGGGATGACGCTGGCATAGCGCTCAAACGCATCGGGGAATATGTTGCTGGCACCGCTTTGGTAAAACCACTGGATTTCCGAGCGCAGCAGCAAGAATACCCCGCGCAGAATGAGGCTGGCCACGCGCTCTGGATGGGTGGCGGCGTAGGTCAACGCCAAGGTTGAGCCCCACGAGCCGCCCATCACCACCCAGCGCTCGATGCCGAGGCGCTCACGCAATTTTTCGATATCGGAGACGAGGTCCCACGTCGTGTTCTCGGTCAAATCTGCGTATGGTGTTGAGCGCCCGCACCCGCGCTGATCGTGCAAAATCACGCGGTAGCGCTCAGGATCGAACAGGCGGCGCATTTCCGGGCTCGCACCGCCGCCGGGGCCTCCATGCAGCGCCAAAGCCGGAATACCTTGCGGATCGCCCGATTGCTCGAAATACATGGTGTGGCGATCCGAGACCTGCAGCAATTCAGTCTGGAAAGGCTCGATCGCGGGAAACAAGGGGCGTCGCTTCGCTGTGGGAGCAATCATTGGCGTTTCAGTTGAAAAGACGAACGGCACATCGAGATGACCAGAATTAGGCCGCAAAGGCCGGGATGGGTGCAGGGTTACGGGCACGCGCGCGGCAGGGCAAGCCGCAAAGGTGTAAAGCCTTGGCTGATCGGCATTGTGCCGCTGCTGCTGCTCTGTGCGTGCCAGACCGTGACGGTCACGCCGGCCCCTAGCGCGGCGCTGGCCCCTGATCCGATCGAGGATCAATTACGCATGAGCGCCAGGGCGCTGGTGATCGCCGCCGT
>JAKFWI010000263.1 GCA_021731965.1 Hyphomonadaceae bacterium
GCACGATCGGATCGCATGGAAGCGATCGACCGTAGATTGCATATCACACGCCGTGCACGGCTAGAAGGCCAGGCCGAGCTGCCACCCAGCGGGAGTGCCGAGCCCAGTGAAATCGAGCTGGATATCCACGCCGCTATCCTGGCCGAGCGCGAGCAGCTGGAGCAGGAATCCGCAATTCTGGTGGAGGTTTTGGAGCGCGACTTGCGCCGCCTGAGCCCCTCAGCGGCGCAGAGCGAGGCGCTTTTTGCCGATGCCGCGGCGCAGATCAGGCGGGTGGAGGGCCGTTTCGGCCCCGCCTTTACCGCCTTGCTCACCAAGCAGCGCACCGCGGCGCGGGAATTGGAGGCATTTCGCGCTGGCCATGCGCTGCATCGCCAGCCCAGCTACCCCGATTCCACTCTGCTACAAGCCGCTCTGCTGGTTTTGGCCGCGGCCTGCGAGGCGGCGTTCAGCGCCACATTATTCGCCAGCGCCAGCGATTCGGGCCTGCTGGGCGGCGCGGCCACCGCTTTGGGCCTCTCTGGGGCCAATGTGTCCTTGGGCTTTCTCGCCGGGTTTTTGGGGTTACGGTATGTCCAGCATCGCGCCTGGATCATGCGAACGGCGGGGGCGGTGGTGGCGGCGTGCGCGGCCAGCGCGGCGATCGCGCTCAACGCCTTTGCCGCGCTCTGGCGCGAGCGCTTGCACGGCCCGATCACCCCGCTCGATAGCCTGGATTCTGCCAATCTGCTTGGCCTCACCCAGCCTGAAGCGGTGATCCTGCTGATGCTGGGCCTTGCGGTCTGGGTGTTTTCGGCGCTGAAAGGCTATTCGGGCTTCGATGATCCCTACCCCGATTTCGGCAAGCGCGATCGCGCCGCACGGCAATCGGAGGCCGATCTTAGCCAAGCGCGCGAAGCGCTGCGTGAGGCGCTGGAGGCTCCCATTCTGGCGCTGGAGGCGCGCTCCTTGGCCGATCTGGCGGCGCAAGAGCAAGCTTTGGTGACCATGCGCGTCGTCTATGACCGCGCCGCCGATGGCTTGGCCGATATCGCCGCCCAGCACCGGCGGCTGAGTGATTTGGGGACCGAGTTGATCAAGCGCTACAGGGAGGAAAATCTCGGCAGCCGCAAATCCACGCCGCCCTCCTTCTTTCTGGATTCGCCGGCTTTTGCCTATCGCCCTGAGGATCCGCTGCACCGCGCCGCGCAGGCGCTGCAAACGGCGAAAAGCGAAACCGAGGAGGCGCAGCGGCAGGTGGCGCGCGCCGTCCAGGAGCTCGGCGGCGTGCTGGAAGCCGCCAGCGCCCGGCTGGAGCCGCCGGCTCCATGAGCAATCCCTTGCTTCGCCAAAGCCACAAGCGTGGCAAGGATAAGCTGGGCCTGGCTTTGCTGCTGCTAACCTTTGCCGTGCTTGGCGGCGGGCTGGCGGCCGGCATCGTGCTGCGCCCCGCCTTTCTGGACAGCCAAACGCTGTGCCCCACTCAAAAGGTGCCCACCAGCATCACTTTGGTGCTGATCGATGCCACCGAAAAGCTCGCGCCGCGGCACTTGAAACGCCTGCGCGCCGCCATCGATGACGAAGCCAACCGCCTCGACCGCTTTGGCCGCCTGACCGTGATGAGCATGCGCTCGGATACCCCGCGTGAGCTGACCGAGCTGTTTTCGCGCTGCAATCCCGGCGATTCGCGCGGCGCCAATCCCTTGCTCAGCAATCCGGCGCGTATCCAGGCCCGTTGGCAGGCCGATTTCGCCGATCCCTTGAAGGCCGCGGCGAACCGGGCCGCTTCCGCGCGCCGCTCGGCGCAAAGCTCACCGATCCTGGAGGCGATTGCAGCGGCGGCGGTCGATCCCAGTTTCGCCAATTTCTCCGGCCCGCGCCGCTTGGTGCTGGTTTCCGATCTACTGGAGCACGATCCGCGCCTGGGATTTTCATCCTATACAGACGCGGCCACGCTTGGCCGCTTCCTGGAATTGCGGCGCGGCTTTGAGCCGCCCGATCTATCGAATAGCTTTGTCCGCGTCATCGTGCTGGACCGGCCCGAGCATTTGCATCGGCAAGTCGCCGCGCGCGACGCCTTGTGGCGACCGTTTTTTGAGCGCGCGGGCGCGCGCGATACGCGGTTCGAGGGGCTATGAGCGGGCTTTGCCGGCCAGAAACTCGATGATCCCCGAGAAATCTCTCCCCGCACCGCCATTGGCCGCAAACAGGGCATAAAGCGCCTCCGCCGCGGCACCCAAGGGCGTCGCCGCCCCAGAAGCGAGCGCGGCGCGCTGCGCCAATTTCAGATCCTTCAGCATCATGGCCGTGGCAAAACCCGGCGCATAGCCAGAATTGCTGGGCGCTGTCGGCACGGGCCCTGGGGCTGGGCAATAACTGGATAAAGACCAGCACTGGCCAGATGATTTCGAGCTGATCTCATAGAATTTCTGCGCATCGAGCCCCAGTTTCTCGGCCAGCACGAAGGCCTCGCACACACCGATCATGGAAATGCCCAGGAGCATATTGTTGCAAATCTTGGCGGCTTGTCCGGCACCGGGGCCGCCGGCGTGGATCACGGCTTTGCCCATGCATTCCAAAACCGGCGCGGCGCGCGCGAAGGCCCCCTCACTGCCGCCCACCATGAAAGTCAAGCTGGCACCCTGCGCCGCCGCCACCCCGCCAGAAACGGGCGCGTCCACCATGTCAAAGCCCGCTTTGGCCGCGGAGGCCGCCACCGCGCGGGCGGTATCCACAGAAATCGTCGAGCAATCGATCAACAATGCACCAGGTGGTGCCGAAGCGAACAAATCCTGATAAACGCCAAATACATGCTCATCCGCCGGCAGCATGGTGAGGGCCGCCTCGCCAGCGCTCATCGCATCGCGCACGCTGGCGGCGGGCTTGCATCCGGCCTCGCGGGCGCGCTCCATGGCGGCGTTGGAGAGATCAAAAACGCGGACGTCGTGGCCATGCTTGGCAAGATTGGCGGCCATGCCGGCCCCCATATTGCCTAATCCGACAAAAGCGATGCGTGACATGCAGGGGCTCCCTGGCGTAGGCGACTCAAGTTAGCCTACCATGGTTAATCCGCCGATCGGCGGTGAAGTGTGAGACAGAGCGATGCATTTCTCTTGGCAAGGCGCAAGCGGGGCCTGGTATTCTTTTGATGTGGCGCGGGCCAAGCGCGTGTGGGAGGTCGCGGCCGGCCTCTACATGTTTGTAAAGCCTGGCGATTATCCAACGCTTGAGGCCGGCGGCCCGGTTTCACTCTATTTGGCGCAAACCAACAATTATGCGCAAAGCTTGGCGCGCCATGAGGTCTGGGGCGCGGCGCAGGCGCTGGGGGCGGCGGAAATCCATCTTCTGCCCGAGGCGGATGCTGGCCGGCGCGCCTTTATGGAGATGGATCTGGTGAAGGCACACACGCCTTTGCTGAACAGGCGTGCGCTGCTCAAAACCGGCTGACGCCTAATTCGGGCTCGTCACAATGCGCTGCAAAGCCGTCTCCCCGCGGGTTAAGCGGGCGGCTTGGCTGATCCAGCCATCACGCTCGATCTGGCCGCGCATGGCCAGATACTGATCCACCCAGGCCGCTTCCGGCGCGCTCCAATCGGCGATCTGGTCGAAGTGGAAAATCCCCGAGGCATTCAGCTTGCTCTCGATCTGAGGGGTTATCCCAGGAATAAGCCGCAAATCGTCGGGCGCACCGCCGCGCGGTGCCGCAAGTCGCTTGGGCCGCTGCGTCGCGCTGGCGGTCGCGGGACGGGGCGGAACAAAATCGGCATGGGCGGGCCCAACGCGTGTGTCTAGCACGGCGGCCGGCACAACGGAAAACGCGTGGTCTTCCAGCTGGCGCACCCGCGCCTCGAGATAGGTGGCCTTCCAGCGTAGCCGGGTCTTTTCACCGTCCTCTTTGGGCTCGGCTGCCAATTCCGCCTGGGCCTCTTGCAAGCCGAGGCGCAGCGCGGCGATGTCAGTGTCCTGTTGCGACACACGCGCGCGCAGGCTTTGCTGCTCGGCTTCCGCGGATTCGGCGCGGGTCAGATAGCCAAACGCCTCTTCTTGGGCGCTGGTGACCCGGCCCTCGGCCTGCGCCGCTTCGCGCTCGCTTACCAAGAGTTTGGCCGCCAGCGCTTGCGCGCCGCTTTCGGCGGCCCCCACCGCTTCGCGTGCCTGTTCGGCAAAGGATTCCAAGCGGCGATCCATATAGCTCAGCCGCCAAGCCTGCCGGCGCGCATGCTCTGCCGCCTCGGTATCTTCCTCGGGCGGAGCGATTGCCGCGAGCGCCTCCGGGGCAGGCGCGGTTTTTTCCAGCGCGCTTAGCCGCTGCTCCAGATAGGCCGCCCGCGCAGAAAAATAGCGCAAGCGCCATTGGGTGATCTGCTCTTGTTCCTGATCGGCCTGCGCCACCGGAGGAATACGCTGCGCGGCCGCGAGGGCCTCGCTATGCTCCGCCGCCTGGTAGGCCGCGCGCCGCTCGAAGTAAAACGCCCGCCAGCGCAAGGCCGCCTCGGCGCTGGCATCGCGCGCCACCTCGGGGGCGGCGAACGCCGCCTGCGGCGCATGTGCCACCAGCGCCGTTGGCTGGGCCAAGGCGGTTTCCAGCTCGACAATACGGGCGCGTAGGCCATCGGCTGCGCGGACCTGCGCCTCGCGAGATTGCACAGCGTCGCGCAAATCGGCGTTTTCCGCCCGGAGCCGCTCACTGCCTGCCTGCGCCGCGTGCAGGGCCTCCATTTCGCGCTCCAACTGGGTAACGCGCTCGCCCTGACGGCGCGCACTCAGGCGCAAAGCCTCATTTTCATCTGCTAAATCCGGATCGTGGAGGACGGACACGGTGTCGGTGCCGCTGCCCATTTGGGCCCGCCGGATCAGCTCGGCGCGCAGCCGCGCCCGTTCCGCATCCAATGCCTGGCTTGCGTCCGCGTGTTTGAAGGCATGCCAGCACCAGCCCGCAAAGCCGGCCAAAACCGCGGTGAGCGCCAAGACGCCCAGCAAATGCCCTGTAAGCCAGATCATCGCTCGCTTTCCCCGTTTTCAGCGCCCGCAGCGCGGACAATGACCATCGCCCCACCGGGACGGGCCAGATTCACCAAGCCTGCTACGCGCATGTGCTCACCATCTGCCCCAGCCAACAGCAAATCGCGGGCCAAGTGCTCGGCGCGTTGATTGGCGATCTCCAAGGTGGCCCCGGCAATCGTGACCGCCAACAAATGCTGATCACAGCGGCGCACCTCGGCGGCGAGGCTGGAAACGCCCTCTTGACGTTGCGGCGTGGCGATCAAGCCATCAAAAGCCGCGGGATAGGCCAGCACCAAGCCATCCAGCGCCGCCTGGCAGGCCTTGACCGTCGGGCTAAAGCCAGCTTCGGCACCGAGTTGCGCCACCTCCACTTGCACGCTGATGCCCTCGGGTGGGGGTTCGCTTTGCCAGCGCTGCGCGGCCTCGACCGCCCTCGTGACCCCTTCGCCGCGGAAATACAAGCGATCGCGCACCAAGCGGGCATCGCCGCGATCCAGCCGCGCCAATTGGTGCAGGCTGGCCAAAGCGGCCGCTTCCCAGCCTGGCGGCGGCACGAAGGGCACCACCAGCACATCATTGTCAACGCTTTGCCCAAACAAGGCCTGAGCCCGCTTGGCGATGGCCTGCGCATTGGCTTTACTCGGCACCGAGCCGGTCAGCACTACGCGGCGGCCCTCGCGCACAGCCCGCCACATCGGCGGCGCATCCGTATAGGCCAGCGTCACATCATTGCGCACCCGCGCGATAGCTCCCTGCCAGGCTCCGCCCGGCCCGGCCGCCGTTAGCGCGACCCGCTCGGCCTTGGCGCGCGCCAAGGCATTGGGGGCCAATCCGGTGAGGATCGCCGTCTGCCCGCGCATCGCCGCCTTGGCAAACTCCATCCCCGCGCCATCGAGCGCGCGCTGGACACGCGCCTGCAACACGCGCTGCGTGCCGCGCGGCGATTGGAAGTGATCGCCCAGCAAAACCAAAGCCAACAGGCCAAGCAAAGCCGCCCCAGACAGCCACAAGCCCAACAGGCCCGGCCCAAGCGCCCTCACGGCTCGCGGCCCTCAGCAACCGCCAAAGCCCGACGCATCATCACCACCTCCTCATCATCGGCCCGTTGCCGGGGCGTGTGAGAAAGCGTACGCGCAAGATAACCAAGGCCAAAACCCGCAGCCGCGCTCAACGCCAGAAGCAAAATGAAATTAAGAACCAAGGTGCCTTCCATTTTCTCTGCTCCCTCCGCGGGGGAAACGACCCGTCCCGCGACGATCCTAACCAAGCCGCGCGTAAACTGCCAAACTTATCCACAATGATCCAAGACG
>JAKFWI010000134.1 GCA_021731965.1 Hyphomonadaceae bacterium
GTGGGTTGGCGTGCAATGAGCCTGGCTGGGGCATTGCCGGCCCGATCGATCAGGGCCTGCTCGGCCGCCGTTGGGGTCGTATTTGGGAAAAACGTGGCAAATTGGTCGGCGGTTGGGATGCTGAAACCCGTGGGGAAGCGCCCGCTGGCGAGGCTGAAACGCCGCGCAAAGTTTGGCGTGGCCGCGCCGATATCCCCGGCCTGAAAGCGCAGAGCTGGATTGGGCAAATCATCGGCTAGGCCGTTATTGCGCGTGAAGGAACGATCACCGAAAGTGATCTCATTATCGCGCTGATAGCTGCCGGAAATCGTCACATTGCCGCGATTGTTCGCGAAATTCGTTCCATAAATTCCGCTGACATCGATCTGGCCGCCATCGGCATGATCGGTCAGATTGCCGCGCGCCGTAACCTCAAAGCCTTCATAATCATCCTTGAGAATGAAGTTCACGACGCCCGTCACAGCGTCGGAGCCGTACACTGCGCTCGCGCCGCCGGTGAGCACATCCGTGCGCTCGATCAAGGCGCTGGGGATGGAACTGACATCTACGATGGCCGTGCCGCCCACGCCACCGACATGGCGCCGGCCATTGACCAGAACCAAGGTCCGGTTGGAGCCAAGCCCGCGCAGATTGAGCGTGGCTTGCCCCGCCGCAAAGCCATTATCGATCGATTCCGAGGCGGCGGTGGAATTCAACAGCGCAGGAAGTTCATTGAGGATTTCTGTAGCATCCGACGCCCCGGAAAGGCGAATATCCTCCCCTGTGACGGATTGGATTGGCACGGAGGAGCCCAGATTGGGATCGCGCGCAATGCGTGAGCCCGTGACCACGATTTCTTCCTCATCCGTGGGTGAGGGGCCACCGCCTTGTTGCGCCCAAGCTGGTGGGGTCAGCAAGCCGATCAGAGCCGCAGCGCACACCCCGATCTTCCAAGAGCACTTAACGAGTGGGGCGGGGGTTTTGTCGCTGCCTTGCATGATGGGGTCCATTGTTTGAAAAGCCTTTTCGGTAAGCCCAAGATTAGTGCATCGTGGCTGCAAGCGGTCAACATCTTGGAAATGCTCAAAGATCATCCAGAGAGGGTGCTGCGTGATGCTTGGTGGGTTTAGGTATTTTGGTCTGCTTTTCCTCGTTCTGTGGTGTGTTTTTGCGCCTTCGCGGGCAAATGGCCAGACGGGCACCCTGATTATCGCTGGTGGCGCTGTTTCTCCGCAGGCGCATGCCATTTGGCAAGCCATCGCTGGAGAAGGGGGCTATGCATCGGAAATTCTCGTGATTTCAGCTGGTTCTGCAAGTCCAGAATCGGCGGGCGCGGAGATTGTTGAGATCTTGCACAGCCATGGCGCAAAAGCCACACTCGTCCCCCTTTCGCCATTACCCAACGCGTTTTCCGGCAAAGGCAGATTAAGCGCCGCTGATCCCGATTGGGCCAAGCGGGCCCGAGCGGCGCGGGGCTTTTTCTTCGCCGGAGGCGCGCAGGGACGTATTGTTGACGCTTTGGCCCCCAATGGCCGCGAGAGCCTTTTGCTGGCGGCGATCCGCGAAGCGCACCGAGGCGGGGCCTTTGTCTCTGGCACCAGCGCCGGGGCGGCCATCATGTCCAAATTGATGTTTCGTGACCCAAGCGGGCAGCTGGATCTGTTGGCGCGTGGTCCGCAAGGCGAAGATATGGGTGCGGGGTTGGGGTTTTTGGCGCAGCCTTGGTTGGTGGATCAGCATTTTTTGGCGCGTGATCGCCATTTGCGGCTGCTTTCTGGCCTGTGCCACTCGGGAGGCACCCTCCGAGGCGGGCTTGGAATCGATGAAGGCACCGCTTTGCAGGTGAGCGGCGATGAGGCGCACGTGATGGGTGCGTCGGGCGTTATCGTGATGCGCTTGATCGCGGCGCAATCCTGCGCGCCCTTGCATGCGGAAGCCAGCATCACCTTGGCCTACCCGGGGGACACAATTTCCCTGCGCGACGGATCGGTCCTGCCCGGCGCACAGCCACGCGCTCTGATTGCCAAATCAGCGGTGCAGGAAATCGGGGCGGTTCCGCAGGCGGGCAGCCTTCGCGCCGCGCTCGCGCGATTGGCCGACACCGGCGAAGAAAGCTTGGCTGTGGCCATGCGCGCAGAAGATGGGGGGAAGATCGCGCCGCTCGGTTGGCTAACGCGCGTGCGCATCGGGCCGGCCAGCTTGGCCTGGGGCCCAAGCCAAAGCCTCTCCGTTTCCGATGTCGTCCTGGAAATTGCCCCCTTTCGGGTGCAGCTCTTGCCGGCCCCCACTCCATCGGCGAACAGAAACCAGCCTTAGAATCTCGCGGATTGCAAGATTGACAATGTTCCCCTTGTGTTCCGGAACATAACGTGTACAAATTGAATTATCGCGCTGCCGCGGCCTGATTTGCAGGCCATGGGTGGCGGATGGGTTGGACTCGGAGCAGATAGGAGAGAATGCATGTCCCCGCTGAGGCTCGTTGACGATATGGAAAGTGATAAGCAAAAGGCCTTGGCGGCCGCCCTTGGCCAGATCGAGCGCGCCTTTGGCAAGGGCTCGGTCATGCGGCTGGGGGAGCACAACGCTTCGGTCGAAATAGAAGCGATCTCAACGGGCTCCCTGGGGCTTGATATCGCTTTGGGGATTGGCGGCTTGCCGCGCGGGCGCATTGTGGAAATCTATGGCCCGGAAAGCTCGGGGAAAACCACTTTGGCGCTGCATTGCATCGCGGAGGCGCAAAAAAGCGGTGGGGTCTGCGCCTTCGTGGACGCTGAGCACGCGCTCGATCCCATTTATGCGCAAAAGCTGGGGGTGGATCTGTCTGATCTCTTGGTGTCGCAGCCCGATACGGGCGAGCAGGCGCTGGAAATCACCGATACGCTGGTGCGCTCCGGCGCGGTGGACGTCTTGGTGATCGATTCGGTGGCGGCGCTGACGCCCAAGGCCGAAATCGAAGGCGAAATGGGCGATTCCCTCCCCGGCTTGCAGGCGCGGCTGATGAGCCAAGCGCTGCGCAAGTTGACGGCCTCGATCTCGCGCTCCAAGACCCTGGTGATTTTCATCAACCAGATCCGCCAGAAGATCGGCGTGGTTTACGGCAATCCCGAAGTCACAACGGGCGGCAATGCGCTGAAATTCTATGCCTCCGTGCGCCTTGATATCCGTCGCATCGGTGCGATCAAGGATCGCGAAGAGGTGGTGGGCTCGGAAACGCGGGTCAAGGTGGTGAAGAACAAGGTCGCGCCGCCGTTCAAGCAGGTCCAATTCGATATCATTTATGGTGAGGGCATTTCCAAGGTTGGGGAATTGATCGAACTGGGGGTTAAAGCCGGGCTGATCGAGAAGTCCGGGGCCTGGTATGCCTATGGCAATCAAAAAATCGGGCAGGGCAAGGAAGCGGCGCGCCGCTTTTTGAAAGAGCGCAAGGATATCGCGCTCGTGATCGAAGACGCGGTGCGGCAAAAATCGGGCTTGATCGGTGAGGCACTCTATACCGGCCCGGACGCGGACGACAGCGCCGCAACCGGTTGAGCCTTCATCTGCGCTTGGCGCGGGGCTGCTGACTCGATATGCCGGTGTCGCGCGATGGTGCAATGCGGCATGGCGCTTTTATATTGGCTCAGCAGCCCTATCCTGGCCCAATCGGGCCCTCAGCACGGCGATCTCTTCCATGGCGAGCAAGAAAACCCGTTCACCGCAACAGCCACCCTCGGTGGACAGCGTGCGCGCGCACTTTTTAGGGTTTTTCGCGGGGCGAGGGCATGCTTTGCCGGGGTCTGGCTCGCTGGTCCCGCAGGATGATCCGACCCTGTTGTTCACCAATGCCGGCATGGTGCCGTTCAAATCCTATTTCACCGGGGCGGAAGTGCCGCGCTTTGCCCGGGCCGCCACGGCGCAGAAATGCGTGCGCGCGGGCGGCAAGCACAATGATCTGGATAATGTCGGCTATACTGCCCGCCACCATACCTTCTTTGAAATGCTCGGAAATTTTTCGTTCGGGGATTATTTCAAGGAGGAGGCGATCGAGGCGGCGTGGCAGTTGATCACCAAGGAATTCGCGCTGCCGGCGGAGCGCTTGTTGGTAACGGTGTATGCCGAGGATGAAGAGGCCGCGGGGCTGTGGCGCAAGATTGCGGGGCTGGGCGATAGCCGCATCATCCGCATCGCCACCAGCGATAATTTCTGGTCCATGGGCGATACCGGCCCGTGCGGGCCCTGCTCGGAAATATTTTATGATCACGGGGAAAAGGTGGCGGGCGGCCCGCCCGGCTCGGCCGATGCAGACGGCGATCGCTGGGTCGAGATCTGGAATCTGGTGTTCATGCAATTCGAGCAATTCGCGGATGGCCGGCGCGCGCGATTGCCCAAGCCGTGCATCGATACCGGCATGGGCCTGGAGCGGGTCAGCGCCGTCATGCAAGGCGTGCATTCCAATTATGATACGGATTTGTTTCGGGCCCTGATCGCGCAAAGCGAGGCCTTGACAGGCGGGCCGGCGCAGGATGTCCAGCGCGCCAGCCACCGCGTCATCGCCGATCATCTGCGCGCCAGCGCCTTTTTGTTGGCCGATGGGGTCTCGCCCGGGCCCGATGGGCGCGGCTATGTGCTGCGGCGCATCATGCGCCGGGCCATGCGCCACGCCCATTTCCTGGGGGCCAAAGAGCCGTTGCTGCACCGGCTGGCCCCGACTTTGGTGGAGCTGATGGGCGGGGCCTATCCAGAATTGGTGCGGGCTTTGCCGGCCATCGTTTCCGAGTTGGAGCAGGAAGAGCAGCGCTTTCGCCGCACGCTGGGGCGTGGCCTGATGCTCCTGGACGAGGAGGCCGGAAAGCTTGCGCCCGGCGGGGCCCTGCCGGGCGAGACGGCCTTTCGCCTCTATGACACCTTCGGGTTTCCGTTGGATTTGACGCAGGATATTCTGCGTGGCCGGGGGCTGGGAGTGGATGATGCCGGCTTTGACGCGGCGATGGAGCGTCAGCGCGCCAAAGGCCGGGATGCGTGGGCCGGCTCGGGAGATCGCGCCGCCGATCAGCTCTGGTTCGCGCTGCGTGACCGGGTCGGGGCCAGCGTATTTACCGGCTACGAAGCGGTGCAAAGCAAAGCTGCGCTTGCGGCCATTGTCACCTCTGAGGGTGAGGTGCCGCATTTGGCCGATGGCCGCTTGGCGCAATTGATCTTTGATGAGACGCCGTTTTACGCCGAAAGCGGCGGCCAAAATGGCGATGAGGGCATCATCCGTTTTGAGAATGGCGCGGTTTTCGTGGTCGAAGACGTACAAAAGCGCGCCGGCGCGCTGCACGCGCATTGCGGGCGTTTGCTGGAAGGCGAAGTGGTGTCGGGCGATCGCGCGGATCTGCTGGTGGACGGCCCACGCCGGCAGCGCGTGCGGGCCAATCATTCGGCGGTGCATTTGCTGCACACGGCGCTGCGCCGGGTTCTGGGGCCCCATGTCAGCCAGAAGGGCCAGCAGGTCGATGGCGAGCGGCTGCGCTTCGATTTTACCCATACCGGCCCGGTGACACCGGCCGAGTTGGAGCGGATCGAGGACGAGGTGAACGCAATCGTGCGCCAAAACACGCCGGCGCGCACGCAGCTGATGGCCCCGCAGGAGGCCATGGCCGCCGGTGCTATCGGCTTGTTCGGCGAAAAATATGGCGAGGAGGTGCGGGTGCTCAGCCTTGGCGCGCCGCTGGAGACGGGGGCCAGCAATGCCTATTCGCTGGAATTGTGCGGCGGTACGCATGTGGAGCGCACCGGGGATATCGCTGTGTTCGCGGTGCTGGCTGAAGCCGGGGTGGCGGCGGGGGTGCGGCGCATCGAGGCCCTGACGGGCGCGGCGGCGCTGGCGCATTTGAATGCGCAGAGCGGCTTGGCGAAAAGCGCCGCGGCGCAGCTGAAGGTGGCGCTGCCTGAACTGCCTGAGCGGGTGGCCGCGCTCAGCGAGGAGCGCCGCAGGCTCGAGCGGGAATTGGCGGAGCTCAAAAAGCGCTTGGCGCTCGGGGGCGGCGGGGGCAATGAAAGCGCGGCAGCGCCTGAAAATATTGGCAGCGCCCAATTGATCGCGGCTGTTTTAGAAGGCGTTCCGGCCAAGGATTTGCGCGGCCTGGTCGATGAGGCCAAACGCCCATTGGGCCCCAATGGGGCGGCGGCTTATGTCTGCGTGGAAGATGGCAAAGCGGCCATCGCGGTTGGGCTCAATGCGGGGCTCAGCGCGCGGATTTCTGCCGTGGATTTGGTCAAAACCGGCGTTGCCGCTTTGGGTGGGCAAGGC
>JAKFWI010000102.1 GCA_021731965.1 Hyphomonadaceae bacterium
TAATCTTTGTCCGAGGGCGCGAAATAGCTGCTTTCAGCTTTGAAGGGGCTGAATACGGTGGCTGCGCCGGGTTTGGCTATCGCCGCATCAGGCGTGAACACCACCCCGCCCCACGCCGCGAACTCAAGCCCAAGGACCCGCCCATACCACGCGCGCAGCGCCGCCCCGTCGCCAGTCTTGAAAAACAGGCCGCCAAGGCCAAGCACCCTCGCCATCTCGATTTCTCCCTTTTTCCGTCGTTTCGCTGCCGAGAGCTTGGAGGCACGGAGCGCTTGGCGCAATCTGCCCCGCATAGGTACAGGCGTTTACCTGCCTGCAGCAGCTGAGCATCGCCTGCTTACCGGCGTGGATCGCGTCTTCGCCTTGACGCGCAGCCTGAACGCGCAACACCGCCCGCGGCGCTCCGTCCGCCGGAAACGGTCAATAGCAATTTTTGAGGGGGAGGTGGCCGGTCAATCGGGAGCCGCCAGCGCCCAGGGGGCTGGGGGGCTGATGGAAACTGGGCGACCACGACTTGATCCGATCGACCGGCCGATGACCAATCTGTCCGGGATTGGTGCCAAGAGCAAGGCCAAACTGCGCAAAAAATGCCTGCATGTGTTAACAATCAGCAAGTTTGCCCGGCAGATACATAGGAAATCTACATCAAAAGCAAAAAAGCCCCAGCACGATGGCTGGGGCTTTCAAACTTTGTGGCCACCTCTGAGCCGATCGAGGGTTTCCAGCGATCGACCCCGGTCTAAGGCGCAAAGAAAGCGCGGTTAACTCCGCGAGGAGAACAAACGCAACAGCGTCTGGAAGATGGAAATGAAAGCGATATAGAGGTTGAGCGCCCCCATATTGGTCATGACCGCCAGGCTGCGGGCATCGCCCTGCATGTGATAATAGCTGTCCTTCAAATTCTGGGTTTGGAAGGCCACCAACAGGCCAAACACCCCAAGGCTGGCAACCTGCAGGATCAATTCCAGCGGCCCAGACTTCAGGAAAAACAGGTTCAACATCGAAATGGCCAACAAACCAAAGGTTGCCATCACCAAAAAGCTGCCGATCGCGGAGAGGTTTTTCTTGGTCGTGTAGCCCCACAGGCTCAAGGCACCAAAGGCACCGGCCGTCACCACGAAGGCCTTGGCGATCCCGGTGAAGCTCACGGTCAACGTTTGGCCGCCAACGGTTTGCGCCGACACTTGGTTAAGCGCCAGATAGACCCATACTCCCAGCCCCGCGCCGATCAGCGTGACCACGGACCAGTACAAAGCCGCCGAACCGGCCGGCGAGGGATTGCGCATCAAAAAGTTTGAGCCGAGCAGCAGGGCCACCGGGCCCCATTGCACGAGATAAACTATGGGCGCGCCCAACACGGTTTGCGTGACCGCAGGCACCGAGCCAACGAGATAAGCCAACAGCGCGGACCAAACCAGGCCCAGCGCCATCTTGTTATAAACACCAAGCATGAAGCCGCGCAGGCCTGCATCCACGCCGGCATCCGCGCGGCCCAGCGAGCCTGTTCGCGTCTGACGCACTGATTCGTTCATACATCACCTCCAAAGCCACAAAGTGAGGCTAACTGAGACAATATGAGCACATGCGCCACAAAAAACAAGCCAAGCAAAGTGTTTTGCGCGCTGACTACGCGCGAAGGCAAACGTCAGATCATGGAGGCTGGCCATGATGCATGAGACCTGCGCGACCCCATCCACCGGGCCAAGAGCGATCGCGAAGATCACTCCGCGCCGCGTTCCTTTCCCCCGCAGGCAAGGGAGGACTGCGTCATCCTGGTTTCGAGCGCAGCGAGAAGATCAGGATCCCCTGGGTTCGGGCAAAGCCCGCCCCAGGATGAAGGAAACCCCACCGCCATCTTGGCCGCGCGCCGCGCTCCCTGCCGTCATCCTGGTTTCGAGCGCAGCGAGAAGACCAGGATCCAGGGCCACGCGCACCATCTCCCCCGCAGAGAAGGGAGGATGATCATCTCGCGCGCGTCAGCACAAAGCCCGGCACGGCTTTGGGGCCTACTTCTTCAACGGGGCCCCATCGGTATCGAGTTCCACGATGGGGTAGCCAAGGCTCTGCAGACCTGCGAACACCTTGTTGCGGTCCCCGACCACCACGATCACCTTGTCCGCGGCGGGCAACAGCTTCGCCGCGAGCACATCGACCTGCTCCTTGGTCAGCCCCTGCAAGATGGTGGTTTGTTCCTTCAAAAAGCTTTCAGACAGAGAATAGCGCTGCATAAGGCCGAGCAAGCCCAGCTTTTGCGCGGGCGTTTCGTAGCGCAAGGCGTCCGATTGCCCGCGGGCGGACTTGGTGAAGCTAAGTTCTTCAGGGGTCACGCCCCCGGCGCGATAGCCGTCAATCTCCTTTAGAAGCTCCAGGATGGATTCCTTGGTGACGTCCGCGCGCACGCCCGCGCCAGCAGAGAAGAAGCCATAGCGCTCGCTCCCGGCGAAGCCCGCCCGGGTACCGTATGTGTAGCCCTTGTCCTCCCGGAGATTGAGGTTGATGCGGCTGTTGAAAGCACCGCCGAGGGGAAAATTCATCAGGCCTGCGCGGTAGAATTCACCGGTAGCGTCAAAGGGCAGGCTGCGCGTGCCGATCTGGATCTCGGACTGCGCAGCGTCAGCCTTATGCACGAAATACACCGTCGTGCCTGTGATGGCAGGCAGGGGGGCCAGCTTGACCTCTGGGCTTGGCTTGGCGGCCCAAGCGCCGAGAACAGCCTCGAGTTTTTGCACCAGGGCGTCCTGCGGCAAGTCCGTCACCGCCACAACCGAGGCATTGGCCGCGGTCATGTAGGTTTGGTAGAACGCCATCACATCGGTCAGCGTCAGCTTCGAAACCGTGCTGATCTGGCCGCTGTCGCGATAGGCTGCCGGGTTGTCGCGGCCTTCCGTGACCATGTTGAACGCCAGCACGGCCGTTGCTGCTGGCTGGTTTTGGGCCAAGCGAATGCCCTCCAGCGTTTGGGCCTTGAGCCGGTTGAAATCCGCTTCGGCGAACGCCGGCTTGAACAGCCGCTCGGCCGCAATGGCCAGCGTTTCGTCAAGGTTTGCCGTCAGGCTGCGTACAGTGATGGTGATGTAATCATCACTAGAGCCGATGCTGACGCTGGAGCCCAGCTTGGCCAGCCGGTTGGAGAGATCCTCGTTGCTGGAAAGCTGGGTGGCTTCCCCCAGCATGCTGGCGCTCAAGGCCGCGAGGCCAAGCTGCTCCAGGCTTTCATTGCGCTGGCCGGCGCGGACGCGGATGGAGAGAGCGGTGGTGGGCGTTTCGCTGTTTACGGCACCCAGCACCGGCACTTTGTTCGCCAGCGCGCTGCGCCAGATCGGCGGGGCCATGAGAGCGGGATTGGCACCGGCACCCGGCGCAATGCTGCGGTCGAAAGCGTCTTGGGGTTCGCGCAAGGCAAGGGCACCATCTCCGCCCGCGCTGACGGGGATCACGCGCTCTGGTCGGATCCAGGTGTCGGCCTTGGCCACGGCTTGTGGCTTACCCTTCGGTACCACGCTCATGACCACCGCGGGCTTGCCCTTGATGTATTGATCATAGACGCGCTGCACATCCGCTTTGGTCACGCTCTCGTAGCTGGCGAGCTCCTTGCCGATATAATTAGGATTGTTTTGGAAGGTCTCGTAAGCCGCCAATTGGCTGACCTTGCCGGAGACGCTCTCCAACCCAAAAATCAGCCCGGAGACAATGGAGGCCTTCACGCGGGTCAGATCATCATCTGTGACGCCGCGGGTCTCGAATTCCGTGAAGCTGTCACGCATGATCTTGTCCAGATCCGCCAGCGTCTTACCGCCGCCCGGGTTTGGAAGGGCGACGAGCGTGAAGGTGCAGTCCAGCTCGCGGCAACCATGGCTGGCGCTCGCCTGCACGGCCAAGCCGTCCTTTACCAAATTCTTGTAGAGCAGCGAGGTGCGCCCCATGCCGATGATATTGGCCAACACATCGAGCGGTGCCTCATCTGGGTGGCTGGCGTAGACCGTCGGCCAGCCCATATAAATGAGCGGCAACTGCACATTATCCTCTAGGGAAATGTAGCGATCCTTATCCAGCCTCACTGGAAGTTTTTCTGGGTCCGCCACTGCCGGGCCGCTGGGGATCGGGCCAAAATATTTGGCCACCCATTCCAGCGCCTGCAGACGGTCAAAATCGCCGCCAATGGTCAGCACCGCGTTATTGGGGCCGTACCAGCGCAGGAAAAAGCGCTTCAGATCGTTGAGATCGGCGCGGTTGAGATCCTCGATATAGCCGATCGTGCTCCAGGCGTAGGGATGGCTTGCTGGGTAGGTGGCCTCGCCGACACGCTCACTCAACAATCCGTAAGGGACATTGTCCACACGCTGGCCGCGTTCATTCTTGACCGTCTCGCGCTGCACCTCGAACTTTTTCTGCGTCACGGCAGGCAACAGGAAGCCCATGCGATCGGCTTCCAGCCACAGAACTTTCTCAAGCTGGTTGGAGGGGACGGTCTGGTAGTAATTTGTGCGATCGGTACTGGTGCTGCCGTTCAACGTGCCGCCGGCTTCGGACACGATCTTGAAGTGCTGCTCATCGCCAACATTTTGAGAGCCCTGGAACATCATGTGTTCAAAAAAGTGCGCGAAGCCGGATTTACCCACGTCCTCACGACCGGAGCCGACATGATAGGTCACGTCCACATGCACCAGAGGATCGGACTTGTCCTGATGCAGGATCACGGTGAGCCCGTTGGGCAGCACGAACTTCTCGTAAGGGATGGAGATTTCATCGCCTTTGCGCTCGATTTTCTCGACCAGCTTGGCCCCGCC
The DNA here is from genome assembly GCA_021731965.1 of Hyphomonadaceae bacterium. Taxonomy (GTDB): domain Bacteria; phylum Pseudomonadota; class Alphaproteobacteria; order Caulobacterales; family Aquidulcibacteraceae. Next base: position 4,788 of record JAKFWI010000102.1, read on the forward strand.
CGGCAAGGCGGATTGCTGGGCCGAGGCACCGGAGCCAAAGCCGCCGCTTTGGCAGCCAGCCACCGCCAGCGCCATAATCGCACAGCTGGCGATCAAAATCTTACGCATGCGTGATTTCCTTCCCCAAACGGGCGTGAACCCCATATCGTCTTTCGATGTTTCTTGGTTCATCCAGTCGCGCTTGGCAAGAGCTTCTTTTGCGACGCTCTGCGCAAAACCTTGATCGCAGCGGCAGCAACAAGACAGATGATTGGTAGGAATATGGCGCGAGTGACGGGGCTCGAACCCGCGACCTTCGGCGTGACAGGCCGACGCTCTAACCAACTGAGCTACACCCGCGTGGGCGATCCGGGCGAAGCCCGAAGGGAATGTCGATTAGGCGAAGGTGTCTGCGCGGTCAAGGAATAAGGCGCATCGGGCCTCAGTGCGCGTCGGCGGCGATGCGAAAGCCGATATGGGAGGTGCCCGCGCCCGCATCTCCCGCTTGGCGCGCCGCAGGGCGAAACCGCCCGCAAAAATTGGGCGCGCACAGGAAAGAGCCGCCTTTGATGCTGCGCCCCTCTGCGCCGAAGGGCGTGGAGGTCCATTCCCAGACATTGCCAGCCATGTCATAGAGGCCATAGCCATTGGGTGCAAAGCAGCCCACCGGGGCGGTGCCGCGCCAGCCATCCGCCGCCGTATTGCTGAGCGGAAACACCCCCTGCCAGGTGTTGGCGCGCTGCTGGCCGTCAGAATGGGGTGCCTCGCCCCAGACATAAGCCGCACCGACGAGGCCGCCGCGCGCCGCGATCTCCCATTCGTCTTGGCTGGGCAAGCGTGCACCGCGCCAGCGCGCATAGGCCTGGGCATCGGCATAAGCCAGGTGCACGACCGGATCGCGCATACGCCCGTCCAACGTGCTGCTTGGCCCTTCGGGATGGCGCCACCATGCCCCGGGTACGAACCTCCACCATTGCCCGATATCCTCGAAATTGCGTAGCTTTCGGGGCGAGGAAAACACCAAGGAGCCGGGCGGGGCGTTCTGGCTGGAGCCCGGCAGGGCAAAGCCGCGCTCGGCCAGCGTTTGATAGCCAGTGGCGGCCACAAACGCGGCAAACTCCAGATTGGTCACCTCAAAGCGTGCGATGCGAAAAGCGGGTGACATGACCTCGCGCACGGGGCCCTCCTCCGGCCCGAAATCCGCGCTGCCCAGGCGGTAGCGACCGGCCGGTATCAACGCCCAGCTGTCTTGCGCAGCCGTCTCCAAAGCCAGCGCCGTGGGGGTGGCCGGACAAGCCTGCGCGCGCTCGGGGCTTGGCGGTGTGCAGGCCGCGGCCAGTGTGGCGCAGCCAATCACCAACACCACCCAGCAAAGCCCCTGCCCTTGCCCGCCCTTTGCCAATGCCAAATGCTGCGC
>JAKFWI010000219.1 GCA_021731965.1 Hyphomonadaceae bacterium
GGGGCCGGCAGCATGTGTCTGGGCATCGATCGCTGCCGCCAACACATCGCAGCGCAGCACCATGCCGGGGCCACCGCCAGCCGGCGTGTCATCGACTTTGCGGTGAGGGCCTTCTCCAAAGCTGCGCAAATCCACGGCCCTGAGGGCCCAATGCCCAAGCGCCAGCCCGCGGCCAAGCACCGAGAGGCCCAGCGGGCCGGGAAAAGCTTCGGGAAACAGCGTCACCACACATGCGCGCCAGGTCATGGCGTGTCGCCGGGGATGAGCCCAAAGGGCGGATCGATATGGATCGCACCGGCCTCGATGTGCGGCACGTTTTCCGCCGAAAAAGGCATCAGCCAGCGCACCCCGTCCGTCTCGATCTCGAGGAGATCACCCGCGCCGAAATTGCGCACATCTTGGATGTGACCCAGCGCGCGCCCATCCACGTGCAAGACCGCCCGACCAATGAGATCGGCAACGTAGATTTCATCAGCGTCGGGGCTGGGGGGCAAAGCGGCGCGCGGCACGTGCAAACCGGTGCCCCGCAGGGCTTCGGCCGCCTCCCGGCTGGTGACTTCCGGGCCGGCCAGCGCCACGGCGTCTTTCACCGCCCGTGCCCGCTTGGGAGTGAGCACCAACTCGCCGTTGGCGTCGAACAGGGCCCCATAATCGGCGAGGCTCAGAGGGGATTGGGTGAAGCTGCGCGCCCGCAGCTCCCCGCGCACGCCGATGGCCCCGATCACCGCGCCCACCAACACCAGATCAGCCGGCGGCGCAGCCTGGCGCGGGGGCGTGGGGCTTGGCACGGGTAAGCGTTACGCTTCGGCGGTTTCGCCGGCGCGGCTGGCGCGCTCGGCGGCGCGTTCGGTCATTTTTTTACCGGGCACGGATTTGGCGGGATTGCTGCGCCCTTCGCGCGGCTTCAGGCCGGCTTTGTCCAGGAAGCGCGCCACTCGGTCGGTCGGCAAGGCGCCCTTGCTCAGCCATTCCTGCACCCGCTCCAGCTTGAGCATGACCCGATTGGGATCATCCGATTGCAGCTGCGGGTTATAGGTGCCGACCTTTTCGATGAATTTGCCGTCGCGCGGGCTGCGGCTATCGGCGACCACGATGGCGTAAAACGGCCGCTTTTTGGCACCACCGCGGGCGAGACGAATTTTCAGGGACATGGCATTTTCCTTGGTTTTGAGGAGAGTTTCTCGGGCTGATGGAGCGGCCTCAGCCTTTTTTAGGTCGCCCCGGCAAGCCAGGTAAACTGGGCAAGCCAGGCAAGCCAGACGCAGGAGCCGCATTGGGCTTGGCCCCCGGCAGACCGGGCAGAGCATTGGTTGTGGGACCTTGGCGGCCCAGGGCCTTCAGGGCATCGCCGCTGGGCATGGCCATGCCGCCCGGCATGCCCGCCATTTGCCCCATGGCCTGCAGCATGCCCGGCATTTTGCCTTTGCCCATGGCCTTGACCGCATCCGCCATATTGCGGTGCATTTTCAGCAGCTTGTTGACTTCTTGCACCTCAACGCCCGCCCCCTTGGCGATGCGCCGGCGCCGCGATGCGTTAAGCAGATCGGGCTTGGCGCGTTCTTGCGGCGTCATGGAGCGGATGACGCCCACCTGGCGGCGCAATTGGCCATCATCAAGATTTGCGCCCTCAAGCTGCTTTTTCATTTTCTGCACGCCGGGCAGCATGCCCATCATGCCTTTTAGGCCGCCCATGGCCATCAATTGCTGCAATTGCGCGGCCAGATCATCGAGATCGAAACTGCCTTTGGCCAGTTTCTTGGCCATTTTTTCGGCGGCGGCTTGATCGACATTCTGCACCGCTTTCTCGACCAAGGAAACGATATCGCCTTGGCCCAGAATGCGGCCGGCCAAGCGGCGTGCCTCGAAGGCCTCCAGCCCATCAATCCGCTCGGAAACCCCCAAAAACTTGATCGGCAGGCCGGTCACGGCGCGCATCGACAAGGCGGCCCCGCCGCGCCCATCGCCATCGGCCCGCGTCAGGATCAGGCCCGACAGCGCCAGACGCGCATGAAAGCGCCGGGCGGTCTCCACCGCGTCCTGACCCGTCAAGCTATCGGCGACCAGCAGAATTTCACCTGGATTGGCGATGGCGGCGATCTCGGCCGCCTCATCCATCATTTCATCATCAAGCGTGGTGCGCCCCGCCGTGTCGAGGATCAGCACATCATGCCCGCCCAATTTGGCGGCCTGCACGGCGCGGCGGGTAATCTGCGCGGGCTTTTCGCCCAACACGATAGGCAGGCAATCGACTTGCGCCGATTTGGCCAGCACGGCCAGCTGCTCCATGGCCGCCGGGCGGCGCACGTCCAGCGAAGCCACCAGAACCTTGCGGCGCTCTAAAGTGCGCAAACGCAGCGCCAGCTTGCCGGTGGTGGTGGTCTTGCCCGAGCCCTGCAAGCCCGCCATCATGATGATGTTGGGAGGTTCCCCGTCAATGCGTAGGCCTTCGGTGGGCTGATCCCCGCCCAGCATATCCACCAGGGCGTCGTGAACGATCTTAATGACCTGCTGGCCTGGCGTGATGGAGCGCACCACCGCCTCGCCGACTGCCTCATCCCGGATTTTGGCGATGAAATCCTTCACCACCGGCAGCGCGACATCGGCCTCCAGCAAAGCGACGCGCACCTCGCGCAAGGCCGCCTCGACATCAGCCGCCGAGAGCGCCCCGCGCCCCGTCAGCCGATCGAATACGCCTGTCAGCCGCTCACTGAGCGCGTCGAACATAATCCCTCAAAGCAACGCAAATTGCCCCGCCGGGCGGGCACGCCAAGCGGGAGAGCCGTGCACCATGGCATCGACCAAGCTAGCCCATAGCCCAGGCGCGCGCGCACTGCAAGCGCGAACGGTCGGGGCACGGCGTGACTCTTGCTCACCTGATGCTATGGCGGCCTCAACCCTTGGCGCGTGGGGGCGCTGCTGGGTTACCGCTACCCCACAAAGCCATCTTTGATCATCGCGTCGCTGGGTATCGAAAGGCTAGTGTGGCGATAGGGAAGTTCCCACGACTATTGTGGCGGCCTGCGAGCGAACTTCCCTATCACGAGCCACACTAGAAACCTATGACGCTCGTGTCCTTTGTGAATCAGAAATTCGTATCCAGAATGATCCAGTTATGAGACGAACTTCTGGTTCAGGACACTAGATGAGCACTGCCTCCGGCCGCCCGGTTTTGCCAACATTGCGTCAGCTGCAATTTCTGGCGGCGCTGCGCGCGCAAGCCAGCTTCAGCCGCGCCGCTGATTCCGTGGGGGTGACCCAGCCGACCCTATCGGCCGGCATCAAGGAATTGGAGGCTTTGCTGGGTACCGTTTTGGTGGAGCGTGGCCGCGTCGGCGCGGTGTTGACCAGCGCCGGCCAAGACGTGGCGCAGCGGGCCGCGCGGGTGCTCGGCGAGATGGAGGAATTGGTGCACGCGGTGCGTGGGCGCGGGGCCCCGCTGATGGGGCCTTTCCGCCTCGGGGCCATCCCGACCATCGCGCCATATTTGCTGCCACGGCTGGTGCCGGCTTTGCGCCGCGCTTACCCTAGCCTGCGCTTGTTCCTGCGGGAAGATTTGACCGCGCGCCTCATCGATGCGCTGCGGGCCCGCACGCTTGATGCCGCGTTGATTGCCTTGCCCTATGCCGCGGCCGGAATCGAAAACGTGGCTTTGTTCGACGATGAATTCCTGTTGGCCACCGCGCCTGACCACGCTTTGGCGCGCCGTGAGCACGTCGAGCCAGACGATTTGGCGGGGGAGGAGATCTTGCTGCTGGAGGATGGCCATTGCTTGCGTGACCACGCTTTGGCCATGTGCGCGCGCGCGCCAAACCGCCAAGGCTCGGAAATGGGTGCGACCAGCCTCACCACCCTGGCGCATATGGCGGCCGGCGGCATCGGCGTCACCTTGCTGCCGCGCTTGGCCTTGGAAGGCGGCGCCGCGGCGGGGGCTGATCTGGTGACGCGCAGTTTCCGCACCCCGGTGATTGGCCGCTCCATTGGGCTGGCGTGGCGCGCAAAAAGCCCGCTGCACCGGGAGATGGCCCTGATCGCGGATCTCGTTAAACGCTTGGCCAATCCGGCCGGCTAAGGCGCGCCGCCACCTTCGGCAGGCGCCAAGCGAGCCAGAGGGCGGACCAAGCATGGCCCAAAATCAGCAGCGGCAAGCAGAGCAGCAAGGCCTGGATCCAGGTGCGCTCAAACAGCCAAATCATCAAAATGACTGCGGCAAAGCCCGCCAGGCTTTGCGCCAGCACATCCCGGCCCCAGGGCAGCACCATGAAAACGTGCATTTGGTCAAAGAAATCGCCGTGCAGATTGGCGTTGGCGAACACCCCCGAAAGCGTGATCGCCGCCAGGATCAGGCTGATGAGCCCCAGCGCCACGCGCGCAGCGGTCATGGGGCGGCTCCTTGCGGGGCTTCATCGGCGGGGCCGGCCTCCAAAGCGTTTTCCCACTTGGCGGCCACCGCCGCGGCCACGGCATTGCCCACCACATTGGTGGCGCTGCGGCCCATGTCGAGAAACTGGTCAATCCCCAGGATCAGCAAGAGCCCCGCTTCGGGAATCCCGAAGAATGCCAAAGTGGCGGCGATCACCACCAAAGAAGCGCGCGGCACGCCCGCCATGCCCTTGCTGGTCAGCATCAATAGCAGCAGCATGGTGCCGATCTGCCCGGGCGAGAGGGTGACGTCATACGCCTGCGCGATGAACAAGGTGGCGAAGGTGCAATACATCATCGAGCCGTCCAGATTGAAGCTATAGCCCAAAGGCAGCACGAAGCCGCCAATCCGGCGCGGCACGCCAAAGCGTCGCAATTGCTCCAGCGTTTTGGGGAAGGCTGCCTCCGAGCTGGCGGTCGAGAAGGCCAACAAGATCGGATCACGAAGCGTGCCGATCAGCGCGAAGATACGCGGGCCAATGATGCACAGCCCAGCAATAATCAGCAGCAGCCACAGCGCCCCCAAAGAGGCGTAAAACCCGGCAATGAATTTGCCGTAAGTGAGCAAGATGACCAGCCCGTTTTGGGCTACGGTGGCGGCGATGGCCGCAAACACCGCGATGGGTGCCGCCAGCATGACATAGCCGGTGATTTTGAGCATGACCTCTACAAGCTGATCAGCGAGCCCAACCAGCGCCTTGGCGCGCTCCCCCAAGGCTGCGATGGCGGTGCCCGTCAGCAGCGAAAACACGACGATTTGCAGGATTTCATTATCCGCCATGGCCTTGAAGAAGGAAGTGGGGATCAGATGCAAAATGAAATCGCGCACGGTCAAGGCTGAGGCGCTTATGCCGGTATCGACCGCCGCATTGCCGGTTTGCAGATGCAGGCCAGCGCCCGGGTGCAACAGCGTGACCATCACCGCGCCGAGCGATAGCGAAACCGCCGAGGCCGCGAAAAACCACGCCACGGTTTTCAGCCCGATGCGCCCCACCGCCGAGCCGGCGCCCATGTGCGCGACGCCAGCCACCAGCGTGGAAAACACCAAAGGTGCGATGATCATCTTGATCAGCCGCAGGAACATTTCCGTGAGAAGCTTGAGCACATCGACAATCGCCAAAGCCTGCGCCGGCGCCATTTGCGTATTGACGGCCCAGCCGACCGCCACGCCCAGCACCAGCCCGAGCAGAATCAAGATTGAGAATAATCGCGACATGCAGCCCCCGGACTTAGTCCATCAATTGCTGAGCAAGGTAAGTGAATTCCAGCGCGCGGCGCTTGGCTTGCTCTTTTTGGTTGGCGGCAGCCGAATGGCCGCCATCGGTGTTTTCATAATAGAGGAAGGGCATGCCCAGTTTTTCAAGCTTGGCGGCATATTTGCGGGCATGGCCCGGATGCACCCGATCATCCTTGGTTGAGGTGACCAAGAAGGGTAGGGGATAATCGCCGCGCTTGTGTAGATTTTGATACGGCGAAAGCTTTTTTAGCCAGGCGCGCTCCGCCTTCACTTCGGGCGAGCCATATTCATCGACCCAGGAGGCCCCCGCCAGCAGCTTGTGGTAGCGCAGCATGTCCAGCAAGGGCACCTGCACCACCGCAGCGTGGAACAGCTCGGGGCGCTGATCGAGCATCACACCCATCAACAGGCCGCCATTGGAGCCGCCCATTATGCCCAGC
>JAKFWI010000091.1 GCA_021731965.1 Hyphomonadaceae bacterium
AGGGATGCGGCCGATTTCGGCTTCGGGTTCGTCGTGTCCCAGCCCCCGTAGCACCGCTACGCGAACTGGGCCTCTCCTGCCCGAAAGCGCAAAATCGGCTTCGCATCGCGGCTCGCGGGAGTTCTTCAGCAGCCTGCTAGAGCGCATTCAGGAAAAGTGGAGTTGCGGTTTTCCGTCCTAATGCGCTCTGACATCCTATCGGGCCGAGATCATGGTGGCGGCGGCGGCGTCGAGATGGGTGACGCCTTGGCCATCTCGGAGGGGGTTGACCGCTGAGATTGCGTGCGGCGCCGGACGCTGTATCATTATAGCCGCAATGATTGAGGGTCCGATGCCGCAAATCGTCACCATTAACCGCCCAGATGTCATCGCATTGATCGAAGAAGTGGCCGAAAAGCTCACGCGCGGCAACAAGACCGAGGCAGTGGCGCTTGGCATGCGGGCGCTTTTGCAGGCTGACGCGCGTGCTGGGCTGTTGTTCGGCCCGCATCCCGGATCGGTGCGGGTAAAACCCGGAATGGACCTGACCGCGCCAAGCCTGGACATCGAGCCGGAGGCGCAGTCGGGGCGCGAACTCGAACATTGACCGCGCGGCTGCTGCTTGACACGCATAGTGTACTTTGGCTCGATGCCGGCGATGCAGCCTTGCGCCCAGCCACGCGCTTGATGCTGGAAGCGCATTGGCGGGCCGGAAAAGCCCTTTGCGTCAGCGCGGTCACCGCCTGGGAGATTGCGCTACTTGCCGATGTTGGGCGGATCGAACTTGATCTGCCCCCTGAGGCTTGGCTCGCGCGCTTTACCACCCGACCGGGTATCGAGGCGGTCGCGCTTTCCACGTCTGCGGCGACCCGGCCGACCGGCTGCTGATCGCCACTGCAATCGAGCTTGGCTGCCCGCTCGTGACTTACGACGCGCGCATTCTGAGTTTCGAGGCGACGCAAGGGGCCGTGATTGGCTTCACGGCCCTGGCCCAGCCCGCCTAACCCTGGAGCCGCTCTCTACCAAAACTGGGCAAGACCACTTGTGACTATCACGGGCTAGGCCGCAGCTTCCAAGAAGCGCCGCAAGGCGCGCTGGGCAATGGCGCGCGCGCCGCTCTCGCCAATCATGGGCGCGTGCACGATCAGCCAAGCGCCGATTTGCGCCTGAAACGCCTGCGGCGCGGCGCTTGGATCATAAAGCATCAGCCAAGCCAGCTTGGCGGCGAGTTCAAACAGGCCTTGAGCCAGAGCGGCCTCTTCGGCGTCGGGCTCGGGAGGCGCGATTTTGGACTGGGCGGTTTCGGCAAGGCGCTCAAAGCCCTGCGCCAGCTTGATGTAAGAGAGCGCGTCAGCTGGCCGCTCATCGGTGACGGCCTTGGCGGCCTCCCCCAACGCGATTTTGGCGAAGGCGGCGGCATCGGTATCGGCACGTGGCGCGCGGCGGCGCGGCTTTTTCTTCGCAGGCGGGGGGGATGGATTCATTGCCCTAGTGTCGCACTGGCGGTTTTGCGTCGGATTTCCGCAGGTGCGATTGCCGTTCAGGCCGCGCGGCGGGCAGGCGTCTGATCACGGATGGTCATGCTAAACGTAGATCCCACGCCGATTTTGCTGTCCACCCAGGCGTCACCGCCCAGCAATTGGGCAAACCGGCGGGTCAAGACCAGGCCAAGACCCGTGCCGCCATATTGGCGGCTGGTGCCGGGATCGGCTTGCACAAACGGCTGAAACAAACGCTGCATGGCTTCAGCTGAAATGCCGATGCCGGTATCGATCACCCGGAAGGCCAAAATCCGGCCCTCACCCGCAGATTCAAACACGGCCTCCAGGTGCACGACGCCGTCGCGGGTGAATTTGCAGGCATTGGAGCCCAGATTCAGCAAGCATTGCTTAAGCAAGCGGCCATCGGTGAGGATCACGCCAACGTCTGGGCCGAGATGCAGCTCCAACACATTGTTGTTGGCGCGCGCGGCGGGCCCAAGCGTATCGACCACATCTTGCAGCAAAGCCGGCACGTCGGTGGGCGTGATCAGGGCTTCCAGCATCCCCGCCTCGACCTTGCCCATGTCCAGCACCTGGTTGATGAGATGCAACAAATGCTTGGCTGAGCGCTCGATCCGGCCAGCATCCGTCTGAGAACTACACGGATCTTCCTGGATCAATTCCGCAAAACCGATAATGGCATTGAGCGGCGTGCGCAATTCATGGCTCATATTGGCCAGGAATTGCGTTTTCGCCATATTGGCATTGTCTGCGGCCTCGCGGGCGGCGCGCTCAATGCGTGCTTCTTCTTCGAGGCGCTTGCGCTGCGCGATGTCGCGGATGACATCGGCCCAGCCGATCAAATTCCCTGCCCCGTCAAACACTGCCCGCGGTGCCGCCTCAACCCAGACGATCTCACCCTGTTTGTTGCGCATGCGGTATTCAATGGGCTTAACCGCGCTGATGCCCTTGGCGGCATGGCCACGCAGCAATGGCAACAGCGCGGCAACATCCTCTTTGACAACGAAGTCCAGAATAGACCGCCCGCACATCTCATCAGGGCGATAGCCCAGCGCGCCAAAGCACGCGTTGGAAACGAATTGGACCTTCCCGTTCGGGCAGCTGCGCATCAGCATTTCGCTGGTGTTTTCGGTCAAGAAGGAGAGAGAGCGCTCCCGTTCGATGAGCTTTTCATCGACAAACTCCCCCGTCACATCCAGGTGGAAACCCTGGATGAAGCGTCCGTTTTGCGGGCAGTCCACCCCCCAGCCCCGCGAAAACACGTGCCGGATGCTGCCATCGGGCCGAATGATCCGGAAGCGGAAGGCTCTTAGCTCTCCCGTGCGGATAATGTGCGCGAACGTCTCGAACAGCGATCTGCAATCATCGGGGTGGCACCAACGCAAGATCGCGCCCTCATCTTGCAACCCGGCGTCCAGATCAGCGCCCAACAGGGCGAAGACGCCCTCGGGATATTCCATCCGCCAATGTTTGGTGCCCGGCTGGCGAAAGCTGCGCCAGAGGCACCAGCCGGCATGACGCTCCGCGCTGCGCGCCTGCTCCGCATAGTCTTCGGGGGTGAGCGTGACGGGCATGGGATCTCTTCAACCGAAGCGCGACGCTACACCCATATCATTGAGACCTGCCTAACGGGCGGCTCGACCGAGCCAGCAAATCGCCTTACCCTGCAAAAATGGCTGAACCCCGCTTAGTTTCCGCTGAAAAAATCCCGGCCGAGCCGATTGATCGGGCTTTGCGCCCCACCGCGTTTGACGAATTTGTCGGCCAGCGGGCGGCCAAGGCCAATCTCAAAGTGTTTGTAGAAGCGGCGCGCGGCCGGGGAGAGGCCATGGATCATGCGCTGCTGTTTGGCCCGCCAGGGCTGGGCAAAACCACTTTGGCGCAGATCCTGGCGCGCGAGTTGGGCGTCGGCTTTCGCGCCACCTCCGGCCCCGTCATCGCCAAAGCGGGCGATCTGGCGGCGCTGTTAACCAATCTCCAACCGCGCGACGTGCTGTTCATCGACGAAATCCACCGACTTTCCCCGGCCGTCGAAGAGATTCTTTATCCGGCCATGGAAGATTATGCGCTGGATCTGATCATCGGCGAGGGGCCTTCGGCGCGCTCTGTGCGTATCGATCTTGCCCCCTTCACCTTGGTGGGTGCCACCACCCGGGCCGGCCTGCTGGGCACGCCTTTGCGCGATCGCTTTGGCATTCCGGTGCGCCTCGAATTCTATAGCGCCGAGGAATTGGAGGGCATCGTCACGCGCGCCAGTGCCAAGCTTGGGGTGGCGATCACCCCCGACGGAGCCCTGGAAATAGCCAAACGGGCGCGGGGCACGCCGCGTGTGGCGGTGCGGCTGCTGCGCCGGGTGCGCGATTTTGCCGAGGCAGAAGACCGGCTTATCGATGCGCGCATGGCCGATGAGGCGTTGCTGCGCCTGGATGTGGAGGCCGATGGGCTGGATTTGCTGGATCGGCGCTATTTGCTGGCGCTGGTGGAAACCTATGGCGGCGGGCCGGTGGGCGTGGATACGCTGGCAGCGGCGCTGGCCGAGGCACGCGACGCCATCGAGGATGTGATCGAGCCCTATTTGATGCAGCAAGGCTTTGTCATGCGCACGCCCCGGGGCCGGGTCGCGGCACCGCGCGCGTATGAGCGGCTAGGAAGGCGACCGCCGCCCGTGCGCCCCGATAGTGGCGAATTGTTTGAGCAAGGCTAAGCTTAAAGAAAGCCGCTACCCGCTGCCTGCGCCCAAATTTCAGTGAAGTCTTGCGAAGAACAGGCTTTGCAAGCCAGCCAACAGCGCGTATGGAGAGCGTTGGTTGTTAATTTTCGACCATAACGCCCGGCGCTTGCTGGGCGTTATGCATTTGGAGAGATCGATGTCAAATGTCCTCATGCCGAAGGCGACAGCCGTTTGGCTGATCGAGGAAACCTCGCTCACCTTTGAGCAGATTGCCGCATTTTGCGGCTTACACCCCCTCGAAGTCCAAGGCATCGCCAATGAAGACGTGGCCAAGGGCATACGGGGCGTGGATCCGATTTCCAGTGGCTTTCTGACGCGCGAGGAAATCGCCCGCGGGGAAGGCAATGATGGCTATGTGCTCAAGGAATTGGAGCAGAAAAAGACCGAATTGCCGGAGCGCAAGCGCCGCAGCGCCCGCTTCACGCCGATCGCGCGCCGCCAATTTCGCCCCGATGCCATCGCCTGGTTTTTGCGCAATCACCCCGAAGTCTCGGACGCGCAAATCGTCAAGCTGATCGGCACCACCAAATCCACCATCCAGCAGGTGCGCGATCGTAGCCATTGGAACGCGCCCAACATCAAGCCGGTCGATCCGGTATCCCTCGGTTTGTGCACGCAGATCGAGCTGGACGCGCTGGTGGCCAAGGCCGCGCAAAACCGCCGCAGCGCCCCGGCTGACGCTGGCGCGACTTTGCGGCCCGCCTCCGAAACCGTGGCGCACGGGGCCTATGAGCGCGGCAAAGCCAGCGAGGAAGAATAAGCGGCCTGCCAGGTCAGGGGGAAGCGGCGGGCCTGGCGAAGGCCGTTTCGGGCAGCACGCCTTTGCAGGGGGAGACGAAATCCTTGGTGGCGGGATCGATTGGCTCGCCTTGCAGCACGGGGTAGATTTGCGCGTCCGCCGCGGTGAAAGCCAGCTTCGCATTGGCCTGCCACAAAGCGGTGCAAGCGTTGCGCACCAGGGTTTTGGCATCCACAAGCAGCGCTTCGGGCACAGGCCACAGCCTGGCGGTTTTGTCGCTTGCCCCCGTCAGCACGCTACTGCCATCGGGCGCAAAGGCGACGGAATTGACGTCGCCTTCATGCCCCACAAAGCGGCGCAAAAGCGCGCCATTGCGCGCATCCCACAGCCTGGCGGTTTTGTCGTCTGATCCCGTCAGCACGCTCATGCCATCCGGCGCAAAAGCGACGGATGTGACGCTGTCCTCCTCATGCCCCATAAAGCTGCGCAAAAGCGTGCCGTTGCTTGCATCCCACAGCCTGGCGGTTTTGTCATGAGACCCCGTCAGCACGCTTTGGCCATTCGGCGCAAAGGCAACGGCATTGACACTGTCTTCATGCCCCACAAAGCGGCGCAAAAGCGCGCCATTGCGCGCATCCCAGAGCCTGGCGGTTTTGTCCTCTGATCCCGTCAGCACGGTTTGGCCATCGGGCGCAAAGGCGACGGACTTGACCCGGCCTTCATGCCCCACAAAGCTTTGCAAAAGCGCGCCAGTGCGCGCATCCCACAGCCTCGCGGAATTGTCACTCGACCCCGTCAGCACGCTTTTGCCATCCGGCGCAAAGGCGACGGAATCGACCCTGCCTTCATGCCCGACGAAGCGGCCCAAAGAGGCGCCGGTGCGCGCATCCCACAGCCTGGCGGTGTCGTCGCTTGATCCCGTCAGCACGGTTTGGCCATCGGGCGCAAAGGCCACGGAATAGACCGGGCCTTCATGCCCCACAAAGCTTTGCAAAAGCGCGCCATTGCGCGCATCCCACAGCCTGGCGGTGTTGTCGCCTGACCCCGTCAGCACGCTTTGGCCATCGGGCGCAAAGGCCACGGAATAGACCGTGCCTTCATGCCC
>JAKFWI010000224.1 GCA_021731965.1 Hyphomonadaceae bacterium
GGGCTTTGGTAGGCGCGCCAACAGCCCCTTTGGCGGGATTTTTGGATTTCGGGCTTTTGGAACAATGCGGAATCCGTCCTATTGTTAAAGGAAGGGTGTCCTTCCCTGGTGGGTCCCATGCCGACGATCTCCAAGTTTTTTTTGTTTCACCGTGCAAATGTATTGGCGCGATCACCCGCCGCCGCATGTGCATGTCTTCTATGGCGGCGCGGAAGCGTTGATCGCCATCGAAACCGGTGCGATTATCGCTTGGGGCTTGCCGCGCGGCGCGCTTGGCTTGATCCGCGGCTGGATCGAGGATCAGCGCGCGGCGCTCCTCGCCGGCGCGCTTTCAAGCGAAGTGGGAACCGGTTCGCCGCCCGGAAAGCGCGCCGAGTACTTGATGGCATCGGACCAGACCGAGCGTTTGTACGCCCGGGCCTACGACGCCATAATTGGGAGCGGGCGCGAATGCTTGAGCCATTGGAGCAAGTCCCCGGAGCGGACGCATGATGGAGATAGTAAAAGTGTTGCAGGCAGAGGCGGTGGGCGGCTATTGCTTGCGCCTGGTGTTCTCCAACGGGTTGGGGGGCGTGCGCGACCTCAGCGATGTGATTGCGGCAGGCGGTGCCATGGTCGGCCCCATGGCTGATCCCCAGTTTTTCGCCCGGGTCTTTGTCCAGAACGGTGTGCCAGCTTGGCCCAATGGTTTCGATCTTGATGCCATCGCGCTGTTTCAGGAAATGCAGGCCGCAGGGCTGCTTGCTCCGGCAGCAATCGAGGCAGCCTGAGCAGCCACAGCGCTGCTGATGAGCATAAGCAGGGTGCCTCGAAGTTTTCTCCGAGCGAGGGGTTTGCCGCGCGCGAGATCAAAAAATGGAAAGCGCGGTGTAGACCGGGGCTGATACGTTGGGGGGCATGATGAGGCAAGATACGGCGGACATTTTCCTCTCCTACAAGGCAGAGGAGCACGAGGCGGCGCAGCGCCTGGCCGCGGCGCTGGAGGCGGCCGGCCACAGCGTCTGGTGGGACCATGCCCTCCAGGGCGGGGACGATTACGCCCTCATTATCGAGCAACGGATTGCGGCCGCACGCCTGGTTATTCCCCTATGGAGCCGGGCGGCGGCGGCCTCGCAATGGGTGCGGGCGGAGGCGCAGAAGGGCCAGGGCAAGCTCCTGCCCGTGCGCATCGAGGCGGTGGACCCGCCGGCGCCGTTCAATGCGCTGCACACGATCGATCTTTCCGGCTGGCGCGGCGATCGCCAAGACCCGCGCTTTCAGCGCCTGCTTGGCGATATCCGCGCGCGCCTGCAAGGTGCACCTCCAGCCGCTGTTGGTGAGGCTAAAGCGCGTCCGCGCCGCTTCTCCCCACGAACGGTTGCGGCCTGGATCGCCGTGCCGACCGCGGCGCTGACCTTGAGCCTCGTTGCCTTCCAGAACGTGGCTGCGGTCTGCGCGGCGACGGGGCTAATGTGCCCGAAGCCCGCCGTAATCTCCAGGCCCGCGCCCATCGGGCAAGCGGGCATTGCGCGGCCCGCCCCTGCCGCTGCGCCCATGCCCGCGTCGGTGGCAATCCCCGCGCTTTGTGAGACGCCGGCGCTGGCGGAGGCGCTCCAGGACCTCGCCCCCGTCGTGGGCCGGGCTGAGGTGGCCATCTGCGGCGCTACCGGCTGCGGCGGCCCGTTCCGCGTGGGCGAGAAGGTCGAGTTCCGGTTGGCATCCAGCATCACCGGGCGGGCCATCCTGATCGATGTCGGTGCCGAAAGCGGGGACTCTCGCCTCTTTCCCAATGAATTCGCCTCCGGCCGCTCCGGCGCGGTGGAGGCCGGCGCGCCGCTCGTGCTGCCCCAGCCGGACTGGAGCTTCGAGACACGCGCAAACCGGGCGGAGAAGGGTTGCCTCTTGGCCATTGTGGCGCCAGAGGCGGGCGCGGCCGCCCGCTATATCGCTGGCGATGTGGCCCGCACCAAGGGTTTTGGCAATTTTGAAAAGGCGCAGGGCGCGCAAATCGCACGCTTGGCGCGCCAGGACCTCAGCGCAGGCGGCCAAAGCGCGGGCTGGGCCCTGGGCTTTGCGACCTATGAGGTGGTAGAGTGAAAGCGCACTGGGGGTAAGTCATGCGGCGCAGAACCGTGCTATCCGGCTTGGCGGGGGTCGCTGCGTTATCGCTCCCCGGCTTTGCCCAAACCCCCGTGGACGATCCCGACAGCCTGTTCGAGGACGACGCCGAGCCATCCGCGCCAAATGTTGTCCGTACCAAAGCGCTCACCAATTATCCGCTCTGGTGGGAGCATCCGGACCCGCCCTCGGCGCAATGGGCATCAGCTGATGAAGCGCTGGACACGGCGCATTTACCGCGGGGGCCTTTCGCGCGCGCCCTGGAGATCGACGCCGCCGCCTTCCGCCGCGCCCTCGCTTTCAGCGGCATCGACGAGGCGACGCTTGGGCCTCGCGTGCTGTTCGGCCTGCGCGCCGGGGCATTGCTGGACGCGCACGTTTTCGCCGATGACGCCATGCTGCGGCCGCGCTTCACCCTGCAAGAAGCCACGCCGGATCATTTCGACTTCGGCTGTGTGATCGGCGTCTGGGATCGCCAAAGCGACGGCTTTTGGGTCTCGCCGGGATCAACCATCTGCAACGTGGCGTATTTGTTTGGCCAGGCCAAAGCCGGCCGGGCGGACAAGTTCTGCAACATGCTCTCCACCGGCGTTTATGAATACGCCGTCGGCGTGCACAATAACGGTAAGAAAACCCGCCAGCCCGGCGCCTTCATTCTGCAATCGCGCGTGGGCATCGTGCGCTCCTTCGACGAGCCGCTCGGCTTTTCTACCGCCGATAGTTGGGAATGGCGCGGGCCCGATGTGCGCGACAACATCCACGGCGCCTATGTGCTGCCGGCGGGGCGGCCGCGCTTTTCCTCTGCCGGCTGCCAGGTCCTGCCCGGCACGGTCGACCCCGCCACACGAAGCCAACCCATCGGGGCGTGGCGGCAGTTTCGCATCGCCGCGGGCCTAAGGCCTGATCCGGATATCACCACACCTGAGTCGGACAAGCCGATGTGGGTCAAAACCTCCGAGGACGGCCAGAGCTTTTCCTATGTGCTGCTGTCGGCACGGGAAGTGCTGTTGGCGGCGGAGAACCGCGTGAGTGATCCGGCGCTGCTGAAGCTGCGGCGCGGCGCGGCGGGCGAGCGGGTCAAGCGCCTTCAGGAGGCGCTGTCCCTGACCGCGGACGGCGCATTCGGGCGCGAAACGCAGCAAGCCATCGTCAACCGGCAGAAGATCCTCTCGGGCCTTGCCGATGGCGTGGTCACGCCGCAGCGGTTGCGGGAGCTGGGGCTGCCCGCCTTGTGGTGAGCTATTCCACCACGCGGTAGCGCAACTCCCGGAAAGCCCAATCTGCGGCGCTCACTTGCGGCGCCGTGGCAGGGGCGGCCTGCGCGCTCGCAACGATGGTGAAGCCCTTACCCTGGTCGAGGCCCTCGGCGCATTCGAGTGGAATGTCGCGGTCCGCGGGGCGCACGATGGCGATCAGGCGGCTCTGGCCCAGCGGCGGCTGGGTGACGAGCTTGAAGCCGGCCCCCGCACTGGGGATGTCGATCTCGGTGCCCGCCTCGATGCGATTGCTGTCGCGCTCGTTGAAGCTGGAATTGGGAAAGATGACGGAGGCCTCGCCAGCAGAATCAATACTGATCAAGATGAGCCGCCCGGCAATGGAAGAGCGCAAATGGATGCGGATGTCTTCCTCAAGTGCGTAACTTGTTTTGGCGGGCGAAACAGAAAGCGCAAGTTCACCTTTCGCCAGTGTTGAGAGATCACGCAGAAAGCTGTCCACTTGCTCGGCCGCGCAGGTTGGCCGGCGGCTATCGTCCTGCCCATGGGCCGGGGGTGCCAACAGCAGCATCGAGATCAGCAAACCCAGTCCGCGCATGTGTGCCTCCGCGCTACACTCAGTAATTAGACCCGTTCTCGTCCGAAAACCGCGTCACACTTTTCGGGAACGGGTCTAGAACTGCAGCAATCTAGCGCTATACTCTGGCTTGCAAAAGGGGCGTGGGCATGCGGGCGATAGTTGTTTTCCTGGCGATGTGGCTGCTTTCGGCCGGCGCGGCGCTGGCCGAAGAGCGCTTTGCCCTGGTGGTGGGCAACCAATCCTATTCGGGGGCGCTGTCGCGGCTCAACAATCCTGGCGCGGATGCGCAACGGATCGAGCAGGCGCTGAATACCACACGTTTTCAAAGCCCAGGAATTCGCCACGATCTCAACCGCGGCCAGATTTACGCGGAAGTGCGCGCCTTGGCGGATCGCTTGAAGCGCGCGGGGCCGGACGCGATAGGCTTTTTTTATTATTCTGGGCACGGGGCCTCGGTCTCGCTGGACGGGCGCCGGCGCAATTATTTGATCCCGGTCGGGGCCACGGCCTCCAAAGCCGACGATCTGCTGGCAGAGGGCGTGCCGCTGGACGAGATCGTCGCCATTTTGGGGGCGACCCGGGCCAAAGCTGTGTTCATCGTCTTCGACGCCTGCCGCAATGAATTGCCCTGGGCCAAGGGGTCGGACGATCCCGACAAGGCCTTTGCGACAGTACCGATTCGCTCGGGCCTGCTGTTGGCCTATGCAACGGCGGAGGGCTTCACCGCGCCCGATGACGGGGCCTTTTCCAAGGCGCTGGCGGCCGAACTGGTCAAACCGGGGCAAGAGCATTTCGAGGCGTTTCGCAATGCCAGCCGCGCCGTTGGCCGCACCCGCGCGACGGAGCGCCTGCCCTGGTTCAGTGATCAGGTCGATGCGGGCATCGTGTTCGCCGGGAGCGTCGCGCCCCCTTTGCCCCAGCCGGATTCCGAGGCGCTGTTTTGGCAGTCAGCCAAGAGCTGCGCAGATTTTGAAGCCTATCTGGCGCAATATCCACGCGGGAAATTCGTGGCCTTGGCGCGCAACCGCTTGAACGATGCGCCCTGCAAGCCGGTGGCCGTGGTGCCCGTGCCGGTGACGGTGTCGCGTCCGGCCGAGCCTCAGCGCTGGGTCGACGCGCGCAATACGCCCGCCAGCACGCGCGCGCCATTGGTGAGCGACCCTTCCGCTTTGCCCGATTTTGCGCTGTTCCGCGAATGCGAAGGCTGCCCCGAAATGGTGGTGATCCCGGCGGGGAGTTTCTCGATGGGCTCACCCGCCAGTGAGGCGGGACGTTATGAGGACGAAGACAGCAAAGCCGGCGCGGGAGGTGGGCAAATTCGGGTGTCCCTCCGCCGCTTCGCCATCAGCCGGTTTGAGACGAATTGGGACGAGTGGAGCGCCTGCGTCAGCGCCGGGGTATGTAGCCAAGGGCCGGTAGACAAAGCGGGCGGCGACAATGGTTGGGGCCGCGACCGTCGGCCTGTGATCGAGGTGGACTGGACCGATGCGGGTGTGTTTGCGCGGTGGGTGAACGGCAGGGCGTCTGTGAGCGCCTACCGCCGCCCAACGGAGGCGGAGTGGGAATACGCTGCGCGGGGGGGGACGACGACGCGCTGGAGCTTCGGCGACGCCGAAAACCAGCTTGGAACCTATGCATGGTTCTCCAGCAACTCTGGCGACCGCACCCAGCTCGTGGGCGGTAAGGCTGCCAATCCCTGGGGCCTTTACGATATGCATGGCAATGTCTGGGAGTGGGTGGAGGATTGTTACCGGGATAATCTGTCGGGTCAGACGGCTGCGGCCAATACAATCCAGGGTTGCTCGGACCGCGTGTTTCGCGGCGGCTCGTGGTACTTCGATCCCGCGTTTCTCCGCTCTGCGTTCCGTTTCAGGAACTCGCCATCGCTCCGGCTCTACTATTTAGGGTTCCGCGTCGCCCGAACTCTAAATTAATTGTTGAATTGTAAATGGTAGATATTGCAAAAACGCCAGTTGGTAAGATAATTGCGGAAGAAATATTTCAATATTTAGTCTGGACTTCACAGAAATTGGAAAAATTTCCGCGATCCTATAAATTTACTATTGGCGATCGTATTCAAAGTTTGTCTTTGGATTTACTTGCGGCGACAGTTGAGGCGACCTA
>JAKFWI010000136.1 GCA_021731965.1 Hyphomonadaceae bacterium
GAATCGGGCAAATCGCTTTGCCGGGATGGAGAGTGGCAAGCCGTGTTGGTGAAACCCGCTTGCCGGCGATGTTTGCCCTTCGTGCACATCCGCGCAGAGGCATTGGTTCTAGGGCGGCGAATTTAGGGGGCGGCCGATTTGGGGGACGGCCGATTTGGGTGAAATGGCCTGGATCACATCCCAATGTGTGATTTTCAATCGATCGGATTTTGCATGCTTGCGTCGGCAACCTTTGGTGGGTCCGGCGCTTGCGGCCTCGGTGCGCTGACCCGCGCCCAAACCAATTCCGTGGCGGCGCTGTTGCTTCCAAGCTGAAACAGCGATCGCATCGCCGCCGGCGCGAAGTTTAAGATCGAAGCGTCAATTCCATCGGGAATCGCAGCGATGAACACATCCATGCCGTTGCGATTGGCGTAGGCCGCGTTCTCGGCGAGGGCCGCGCGGAGAGAGGCCTTGCCCCAACTGTCCAGGCTGCGTGCGAGAATGCCCCGCAAATTGCCTCGTGTGACCTGGTAGCTGGCTGTGACCTGGCCATTCACGAGGATGTACAGCACCCTGCGCGGCAGATTGGTGGCACCAATGCTCTCGGCCGGCAAGGCCTCCGGAACTCCCAGGAAGGGCAGGTTCACCCCGCCATCGGCATGCATTTCCGCAACGGAGGCCCCTTCCGGCGAAACCCCTTGCAGGAGAACGGGAGGAAAAATTCCTGGCATGCTGGCAGAAGCCAGCAAGACATTGCGGAACAATACCAAGGCTTTATCGTCACCACCGGCGGCCACAGCGCCCATGTCCCAAATGACAGGCTGTTCGGCGTCGAGATTGGTGGTGACCACCAAGAGACGCCGCCCTTGGGCATGTTCTCTGGCGATCTGGCGGAGCATTTCCAGTGTGATGTTCTCGTCGATCAACCGGCGAAGCGTGCCCGAACTGAAAAGGCTGGGAGCCGCCAGGGCCGCGAAATTTGTCCAACCCAAAAGGCGGCGCGCCCCGCCGCCAGCATAGACATGCTCGAGCGCGTCATCCCAATCGGATCCAAGAAAAGCGAAGGGCGCGGCCAGGGCCCCAGTACTCACCCCGGTGACCACGTCAAAGCGTGGCCGGCTGCCGTTTCGTGACCAACCGACAAGCACGCCTGCGCCATAGGCACCATTGGCACCACCTCCAGAGAGCGCCAGGATGGCGTGACGCGGGATGGGCGGGAATACTTCCGTCCGCTCGGCCAGCGCCAAAGCCTGAGGCGCCTGCCGCGCGGGAATGCGCACACCCGCAGGGAGCGCGAGGACAGCATTGGGCCAGCGCGGCGTGTTGGCATATTCCCTGGAAATCGTGCCGCATGCCGCCAGGGATGACAGCAAAAACACCGCGCCCAACAGGCCGATGCCGGCTTGGACTTGCCGCGATTTCGTCTCAACCCACACTGAAAGATCCCCCGCGACGTGTTGAACAATCCCCGGATCAACGCGCCAGTTGGAATTGGGTTGCGTGCAGGCTGCACATCCATGCGCATTGGGGCATCGCTGGATCCTTTCCGATCCGGGCTAAGCCTTCGCGCCTTTGCGGCCCGGCACATGCGTGGGGTGGGCCGCGGCGGCCTCGCTATCGAGGGGCCAGCGCGGGCGGGCCGGCGCGTCCAGCCCATCGATGAGGCCCAATTGCAGGCGCTCGGCGCCCACCAGGGCCACCATTGCGGCGTTATCGGTGCAATAGCGCTTGGGCGGCACCACAAAATCATAGCCGCGCTGGGCGGCAAACTGGGAAAGGCCCGCCCTGAGCACGCCATTGGCGGCGACGCCCCCGGCCGCCACCAAAAGCGGGGCAGCCCCTCCCCCGCGCGCCTCGAAAGCGGCCATGGCGTTGGCGGTGCGATCCAGCACGACATCGGACACGGCCGCCTGAAAGCTGGCTGCCAAATCGGCCTGGCGCTGGTGGGTCAAGGGCTCCATCTGCGCCGCGCGCGCCAAAGCGGTTTTGAGGCCGGCAAAGGAAAAATCGCAGCCCGGCCGGCCAAGCAATGGGCGCGGCAGGGCAAAAGCGCCGGGATCGCCGGACTGCGCCGCCAGCTCCAGCGCCGGCCCCCCCGGAAAGCCGAGGCCCAACACCTTGGCGGCCTTGTCAAAGGCCTCCCCGGCCGCGTCGTCGATGGTGGAGCCGAGCCGCCGGGCGCGGCCCACGCCTTCCACGGCCAGGAATTGGCAATGCCCGCCGGAGGCCAGCAAAAGCAGATAAGGGAAAGGCGCGTGGGCCGCCAGACGTGGGGATAAAGCGTGCGCCTCCAAATGATTGATGGCCAGCAGCGGCAAGCCGCGCGCCAAGGCGATGGCCTTGCCGGTCAACAGCCCCACCAGCACGCCGCCGATCAAGCCGGGCCCGGCCGTGGCCGCGACGCCGCTGAGATCAGCAAAGCCTATCCCCGCCTCGCGCATGGCCGCGGCGATCACGGTATCGACCGCCTCAACATGCGCGCGGGCGGCGATTTCGGGGACCACCCCGGCATAAGGCGCGTGCGCCGCAAATTGGCTGAGCACCACATCGGCCAGGATTTCGGCGGGGCCATCGGGCGCAGCGAGACGCACCAAAGCGGCCGCGGTTTCGTCGCAGCTCGTTTCGATACCCAGCAGGATGCTCTTGCTCTCCATGGCGTGTGGGGTTAAGCGCGCCACACGATCATGACCAGCCCCTTTCGCATCGGCGCGCGCGCCTCTCCTTTGTCGATGGCCCAAGCCAAACGGGTGCGCGCTTCGCTGGGGGCGGCGCTTGGGCTTGGCGCGGATCAGCACGAGGCGGCCTTGCCGATCCTGCCCATGATCACCGCGGGCGATCGCCTGCAGGATCGCAGCCTCAGTGAGGCGGGCGGCAAGGGGCTGTTCACCAAGGAATTGGATGCGGCTTTACTCGATCGGCGCATCGATGTGGCGGTGCATTCCTTGAAGGATTTGCCCAGCGCCATGCCGGACGGGATCGTGTTGGCCTGCGTGCCCGAGCGCGAGGATGTGCGCGACGCGCTGATCTGCGCCAGCGCTGCGCGGCTGGAAGATCTGCCGCAAGGGGCCGTGCTGGGCACTGCCAGCCTGCGCCGCCAAGCGCAGGCTCTGCACGCGCGGCCCGATCTGAGCATCGTGACGCTGCGCGGCAATGTGCAAACCCGGCTAAGCAAGCTGGCGGACGGCAAAGTGGCGGCGACCTTTTTGGCCTTGGCAGGTCTGCGCCGTTTGGGCCTGGAGGATGCAGCCGCGGCTCTGCTCGATCCACTGGCCATGCCGCCCGCAATTGGCCAAGGCGCGTTGGCCGTGACGGCGCGGGCCGGTGATCGCGCCGCTTTGGAAGTTTTGGCCAGGTTGGAGCAGCCGCTCATCCGCACGGCCATCGAGGCGGAGCGCGGCTTTCTGGCGGCGGCGGAGGGCTCATGCCGCACGCCGATAGCTGCGCTGACGGCGTGGCAAGGCTCGCGTTTGAACCTGCTGTGTGAAGTGCTCACGCCCGATGGCCGGCATCGCTGGCGCATGGAAAGTTGGGTGGAAAATCCTGATGCTGCTGCGGCGCGCGATCTTGGCGAGCGGCTTGGCCGGGCTTTGCGCGTAGAAGCGGGCAGCGCATGGCCGCTGCCGCCATGACGCTGGCCGCGCTGGTGGCGCGCGAAGAAAGCGGCGCGCACGAGAGCGCGCGGGCCCTAAGCGCCAAGGGCCATCACGCTTTGGCGGCCCCGGTATCGCGCGTGCAATTGCTGCCGCGGGCTGTGGCGCAGGCAGGGGTGCAGGCTTTGGCCTTTACCAGTCGGCACGGCGTGAAGGCTTTTGTTGCGGCCAACGCTTGGCGTGACATCCCCGCTTTCGCTGTCGGCCCCGCCACCGCGCAGGCCTTGCGTGATGCAGGCTTTAAGGCGGTGCTGACCGCCGGGGGGGAGGGCATGGCCCTGGTGAATATGCTGCGTGTCCAGCTATCGACCATTGCCGGTGAGGTGCTGCATGTCGGCGGGGATCGGCTGTCGGTTGATGTGGCGGCGCAGATGCAGCTCAATGGTTTTCGTGCGCGCCATCTGCCGATGTATCGCACGCGCGCGCTTTCTTCGCTGCCCTCGGAGGCGCTGGCGCTGCTGCGCGCCGGCCGCGTCGGCTCGATTCTCTTCTACAGCGCCGATGGTGCGCGCGTGCTAGGCGTCCTGGTCGAGACCGGCGGCTGCGGTGCGCAGGCGCGCGCTGCCCGCGCTTTGTGCTTGAGCCCCAGCGTAGCGCGATCCGCGCGCATCTGGGGCTGGAGCCAAACCGCCAGCGCACCCGAGGCAAGCGAAGCGAGCCTGTTCACGCTGCTGGAGACGGGCTAGCAGCTTGTCGGGCTGCTAACCGCCTATTTGCGCGCTTTGCGGGCCGCATAGCGCGCGTCACGGGCGGCCTTTTGCTCCTTCAACAAAGCCTCCGCACGCTCCTTCGCGGCAATTTTTTCTGCTTCGGCGGCGGCGGCGGCGGCGGCGATGGCGGCGGCCTTGGCGGCTTTTTCCTCTTCCGCGCGCAGTTTGCGCATTTCCTGGGCTTCGGCCCGTTTGAGCAAGCGGGCGGCCTGTGCGGCTGCCGCGGCTTCTCGGCGTGCGATCAATTCTGGATCAGCGGCGGCTTCGGCGCGTTGGCGAAACTGCTCCACGGCGGCGCGTTTAGCTTGCGCTGCGGCTGCGGTACGTTCTTGAAAGCCGTGGTCGAACTTGCTGGGCGGCACGTGGGGTTCCTTGATTTGGGGCGGGCAGCCAATCTGCCGCGCGGCACCATGGCCTGCAGCATAGCAGATTTCGGCGCAATCCTGCACGTGCAGAATAAGGCTTTCTGCTGCGTGATGGCTTGGCAGGGCCAATTGGTTTACTTTGTCGGCGAGAATGAGTCGCGAATCAGTGCGGATCCGCCCCGCCAGGAGTGCACCCTTGTCGTCGATCGATGCGCACGCTTTTCCGCCGGTGGCGCGGCGTTTGGCCGCTCCGCAGCACGCGCGCGGCCGCGTGCCCGGCTGGCGCGGCTATCTGGCGATTGGCGCTGTTGCGTTGCTCGCGGGGGCATTGGGCGGGTTCGGCGGCCGGGCCGTAACGGGGCAATTGTCGCAGCACGATGCGGCGCTCACTGCGCCGGCAAACCTGACAGCGCAGCCCATTTTGGCCACCGCGCAAGCCCCAGCACTCGCGGCGGCGGGCCCATCCGCGGCCTTTGATCCCGCGCCACTGCGCGCCGAGATTGCAGGGCTGCGCGCGCAGCAAGAGCGATTGGAGCTGGGCCTGCGCCTTCTGCCGGGCGGCCCAGCAGCAACAGATGCCTTGCGCAAGCGCTTGGCGGCTTTGGAAAGCGGACCCCAACCCGTGGGGGAGGCGCGGCTGGCCCGCAATGCGGCGGCCTTGGAGGCCCGGATCACGCAGATGGAAGGGATTATCGCCGATTTTCTGCGTTTGCAGGCGGCTGCTAATCGCCATGGCGGCATGGAAAGCCTGGCTCAGGGGCTGAGCGAGGCCCGCGCCGGCCAGCGTGCTTCAGGTACGGAATTGGCCAACCTGCGCGCTGATGTGATCGCCAGCCGCTCGGAGGCGGCGTCCGCCGGCCGGGCCGCGCGTGGGGCGCTTGCATTGGCGGCTGCCAGCGAGGCTGCCCAGCGCACGGGGCCGTTCGTGGAGGCCATGCGCGCGCTCAGTGCCGCGCTGCCGGGCGATCCGCAGGTGCAGGCCTTGGCCGCCTTGTCGGTGCAGGGCGCGCCCAGCCACGCGGAATTGCAGGCCAGTTTCGGAGCGGTGGATGCACGCGTGGAGCAAAAGCTGCGGGTAGAGGCCAGCGGGCAGGGCCTGCTAGGTCACATGCAGGCGGCGCTTTCACAGCAAGTCTCGGTGACGCCGGTGGCCCCCAAGGGCGCGCCGCGCACGCCGCTCGATACCGCGCGATCGCTGATCGCCAAGGGGGATTTGGCCGGCACGGTCACGGCACTGACTTTGCTTGAGGGGCCAGCTGCGCAGGAGGCGCGCGGCTG
>JAKFWI010000135.1 GCA_021731965.1 Hyphomonadaceae bacterium
GATTACGCCAAATCCCGGGCATGATCCCTCGTTATGCTCGCCCCGAAATGGCCAGCCTTTGGGAAGCGCAGACGCGCTTTTCCATCTGGCTGGAAATCGAAACCCTGGCCATGGAGGCCATGGCGCTGTTGGGCACCATCCCCGCCGCCGCCGCTGCGGCCTATCGCGAAAAGGGCCGCTTCGAGATCGAACGGATCGACGCCATCGAGCGCGAAACCCGTCATGACGTGTTGGCCTTCCTGACCAATGTCGCCGAGCATGTCGGCGAAGAAGCGCGCTTTGCCCATCAGGGGATGACCAGTTCGGACGTGCTCGACACCTGCCTCGCCGTGCAATTGACCAGAGCGAGCGATGTGTTGATCGCCGGGGTTGAGCGGGTCATGACTGCCTTGCGCGCCCGCGCGCTGGAGCACAAATTCACCCCGACCATCGGGCGCTCCCATGGCATCCACGCCGAGGCCACCAGCTTTGGCCTGAAGCTGGCCGGCCATTACGCCGAATTTGCCCGCAATCTGGCCCGCCTGCGCAGCGCCCGGGCCGAGATTGCCGTTTGCGCCATTTCGGGCGCGGTGGGCAATTTCGCGCAGATCGATCCGCGCATCGAAGCCTATGTGGCCGAAAAGCTGGGCCTGGCCATCGAGCCGATCTCCACGCAAATCATCCCGCGTGATCGCCATGCCATGTTCTTTTCGGTGCTGGCTGTGATCGCGGCCGGGATCGAGCGCCTGGCCACCGAAATCCGCCACCTTCAGCGCACCGAAGTGCTGGAGGCCGAAGAGTTTTTCGAGGTGGGCCAGAAGGGCTCATCGGCCATGCCGCACAAGCGCAATCCGGTGTTGAGCGAAAACCTCGTGGGCCTCGCGCGGCTGGTGCGCAGTGCGGCCAATCCCGCCTTGGAGAATGTGGCCCTTTGGCATGAGCGCGATATCTCACATTCCAGCGTGGAGCGCGCCATCGGCCCCGATGCCACCATCCATCTGGATTTCGCTTTGCATCGTTTGGCCGGCCTGATCGAAAAGCTGCTCATCTATCCCGAGGCGATGGCCCGCAATCTGGGCCTGCTGGGCGGCCTGCATCATTCGCAAAGCGTGCTCTTGGCCTTGACCCAAGCGGGGATGAGCCGCGAGGCCGCCTATGCGCTTGTGCAAAAGCACGCCATGCACGTCTGGGCCAGCCCCCCGCCGCGCGCCGCCGATAGCCTCCAAATTGTGTTGCGCCAGGATGAACAGGTCATGGCCGTCTTGGGTGCGGAGGCCCTGGCCGCCTGCTTTGATGAGCGCCGCGCGATGGCCCAGGTGGATGCGCTGTTCGCGCGCGCCTTCGCGGCACCTGCATGATCGGGCCTGCGCGGCTAAAGCAAAGGTGAACGACAGCCAGCCAATTTCTTGCTAAGCTATGCGTAAGCGTTTTCAAAAGGATGATCGAATGAGGAAATCCGTTCTTGGTGGGGCCTTGCTGGCCTTTGCGTTGGCATCCCAAGCGATGATGCCGGCCGTGGCCAAAACGCCGGCCGTTTATGTCAATCCCAAAAACCATTTGGCGATCGGCGGCTATGATCCGGTGGCCTATTTCAAGCAAGCCATGCCCGTTTCTGGTGATGCACGGTTTACGGCCAATTATCAGGGCGCAACTTGGCGTTTCGCCTCGGCGGCCAATCGCGATGCCTTCATAAAAAACCCGCAGGCCTATGCCCCGCAATTTGGCGGCTATTGCGCCTTGGCGGTTTCGGAAGGCGCAACTGCCAAGACCGAGCCAGAAAACTGGAAGATCGTCGATGGCAAATTGTATTTGAATTACAGCGATAAGGCGCAAGAAATCTGGGAAAAGGATATTCCCGGCAATATCGCTTTGGGCCACAAGAATTGGCCCGCCGTGCTCGATAAATGAACGAAGCGCAGCCCGTCACCATCACCCTCTATCGCTGGGCCGGGCGATGGGGGCCGTTCAAGGTCAAGATCCCGTGCGGGGAATGCGCCCTGACGGCCGATGTCATCCAGGACACGCTCGCCCATGAATTGGCGGGCGTGCCGGTGACGCTGCGGGCGCGCGATTGGCTCTCCACCTGGTGGGAGCCCCTCAAACTGCTGCCGCCGCGCGGCTATCACGCGCCCATCGTCATGGTTGAGGGGGCGATTATCTCCGAAGGGGAAGCGCTCAACCGCGGCGTGTTGACGCAGGCCGTGATCAACGCCCACGCAGCGCGCACGCCCATGCAAGGCACCCATCTCTTCGGCAAGGATAATTGCAAGCATTGCTTGCGCGCCAAGGGGTATTTCGAAATGGCCAAGCTGGCTTTCACCTATCATGACGTGGTGAAATCCCCGGCGGCGCTTTATGAAATGCTGGCGCGGGTCAAGCCCTTGGTGGGCCCCAGAACTCCGATCACGGTGCCGCAAATCTGGATCGATGGCGAATATATCGGCGGTGCCGATCAGCTGGGCAAGCGTCTAGCGTTGACGGTTGAGCCCAACCCGGAGCGCGGACAAAATTCCCTCACCGCGCACCCGGCCGTGCGGGCCTGAACGAAAGCGCGCAAAGTCTCACGAGCCGATGCGCCCGCCATCGGCTTTGGTGATGCACATCACGGCCGAACGCGGCCAAGCCGCCCCGCCATCGGGGAAATGCGAAAAGGGCGCGGCCCCCCGCCAGCGCGCATCGCGGAACTCCTGCCCCGTTACATTGCCCTCGCCCGGATGCTGGATGGCCACGAAAAAGGCGCGCTCATCCGGCGCGAAGGTTGGCCCGCAGATTTCCGCACCCACCGGGCCCACCAAAAAGCGCTTGACGCTGCGCGGCCCTGTGGCTTGCACGCTGGTAACAAGCACGGAATCGTTGCAATCGGCGAACACCGCATCGGAATTATCGGTGGCGATCCACACATTGCCCGAGCGGTCAAAGCACAGATTATCGGGGGCGGCGAAGCGATCCCCGCTGAAGCTTCCCATGGCCGAAACCGCGCCCAGCTTGCCATCGCGAATGGTGATGGTGGGCGTGTCGGGATCGCCCGCCAGCAGGAAAACATCCCAGGTAAAGCGCATGGCCCCGCAATCACCGCCCGCCTCATCCAGGCGCAACACATGGCCGGTGAGATTGGCCTGGGTCTTGCCGGGATCGGCGGGATCGGCCCGGCGCGGGCTGGCGGGCGAGGCCTGCGCCCGCACGCGGTTATTGGTGCAATTGATCAAAACGGGCCCCTGGCCCACCCAATCGCCATCCAGGATCGCCTCGACATCTTCGGGCCGATCCATCGGCGTGGCCCCCATCAGGCGCGCCGCCTCGCGGGCCCGCACAAGCAGATCGCCCTCGTCGCGGAAAGGGGCGCGATAGCCGGCGATGGCCGCAGCGGCATTGGCGCTGGCCAGGGTCAAGGCCAGCCATTCGCCCTCTCCCTCGGGGCTGAAGCGGGCCACATAAAGCTGGCCATCGTCCAGCAAATCGCGATTGGCCAGCCGATTTTGGGGATCGAATTTCTTGCTGCTGACGAATTTATAGACGAATTCATCGGCCTGATCATCGCCAGAATACACCGCGAGGCGCCCATCGCGCGTCAGCGCCGTATTGGCGCATTCGGCCTTGCGCCGCCCCAAAGCGGTGCGCTTGCGCGGGGCCCAATCGGGATCATAAGGATCGATCTCCACGGTCCAGCCGTAAAGGGCGGGCCCGTGCGGATTGCTGGCCAGATCATACTGCGCCGGCGCCGTGGGGCGCGGCTGGGGGCGCTGCAGAGGATAGCCAAAGCTTTTGGCATCAGCGCTGAGCGCGGGATCCTTGCGCGCCGCCTCAGGGGCATCGCCCGAGGCGTGAAAATAAAAATTGAAATTCTCTTCCGCGCTCAAAAATGTGCCCCAAGGGGTCTGGCCGCCGGCGCAATTGGCCATGGTCCCACAGGGTATGAGGCCCTCTTTTGCCTCCGGCTCGGCGGCACGAAAGGCAGCGCCAGCCGCCAAAACCCACTCATGGCGCGCAGCCGGGCCGGCAAACACAACGGGCGTGAAGGGGGTGATGCGCCGGTTCTTGCCAGCGCCTGGATTGGCATCGCGCACCATGCGCCAGCCCGCGCCGTCACGCGCCAACGCCAAAACGCTGATCCCCATGGAGGCATAAAGCGCTTGGGTTTGCGCGGCGCTGATGCCATCCGGCTTGGTGAGTTGCGGGAACATCATCGTAGCATCGGCGTATTCGTGATTGGCACACAGCAGCAAATCATCGCCCTGATGGCTGGCCGGAAAGCCGAAGGGCAAGGCAAACAGCGCCAGCATGTCATTGTTTTGGCCGAAGCGCTTTTCCTGTTCGGCCCGCGTCAAGCCGGCGAGATCGGCCGGGGCCATGCCCTCGAATAGGGGATCGCCCCAGGCGATCACGGTGCGCACCTGATAACCCGCTGGCACGGTCACCGTGTCGGCATTGGTGCGCGCCACCGGCGAGAAGCTGACAGGCGCATTGGCCGCGCCCGGCGGCGGCGATTTATGAGCAGCGCAAGCGCTGGCCAGCGAAAGCAGAGGCAGGCTGGCCAGGCTGGCCACCAATCCGCGCCGCGAAAGCCGCGCGCTGATCAGATCCTGAATGTGGGGGGGTGGGGCAATTTCATCCATGGCCTAATCCTATCAGAGCGGCGAGGCCCTGCAATCCTGCCGCCGGGCCCGCACGCTTGCCCTTTGATGACGCACAAGCTGGTGCCGATTTAGCGCCCGCCCATGACAGCTGGGTGACAGCCAGGCGCAAGAGCCCCTCTTGGGAGCCCCGCCCCAAAACCCCGCGTCATCCTGGTTGCGGGCGCAGGCCCGCCTCCTCGTGGTCATGCGCCTTTCTGCGGCGGCCTCCCCTCCGGCTGCAAATCCAGGCCCGCGCGCATGGCTTCGATTTCGGCCAAGCAGGCATGGAAGGCGGCCCAATCATCTGCTTCGGCGATAGGGGCCCAAAGCGCCTCAACCATTTCAATTACGAGATCAGCCGGGCGCGCCCGCGCGAAATAGGGATGGGCCAGGCGCTCTGCCCGCACCGGCGCGCGCGCGGCGATAGCCCGGCGCAATCCGGCAAATTCCGGCATGCCATAAAGGCCAGCCTGGGGTGAAAGCGCCGCGCGCCCCGCGCTGGCCTCCCCGCCGAACCAATCATGGAAAGTCTGCGCCCAGCCCGCGCGGCTGCTGGCCATCCAGGTGAACAATTGACTGAGAAATTCGCCATCCTTTTGCAACTCGCCAAGGCTGGTCAGGCCCAAGCGGTGATGCACGGCCGCGATCAAAGCCGCGCTGTAAGCCGGGCCATAGGCCTCCAGCGCCGGGGTCAGCGCCTCAATGGGGGCGATCGCGCTGAGCGCCCCGGCCAATTGCGCCAGATTCCAGCCCACGGCCTCAGGCTGGCGGCCAAAGGCATAGAGGCCGGAATGATCGAAATACGCGGCCACAAAGCCAGGATCGGAATGCGGCAAAAACCGCCAGGGCCCATAATCAAAGCTTTCGCCGGTGATCACCAGATTATCGGTGTTGAGAACGCCGTGCACGAAGCCTGCCGCCATCCAGCCGGCGGCCAAAGCCGCGCTGGCCCGCATGACAGCAAACAAAAACGCGCCGGGCTGTTCGTTTGGTGCCAGGCCCGCCAAAGCCGGGAAATAATTGGCAAGGCAATACTGCAACAATTCGCGCATGTCTTCGTGCAGGCCAAGATACGCCAAGCGCTGGAACGTCCCGAAGCGGATATGGCTGTGGCCCAGGCGGGTCAGCACCGCCGAGCGGGTGGGCGATGGCTCATCGCCGCGCTGAAGCTCCTCCCCGGTTTCGAACACCGCGAACGCCTTGGAGGAATAGACGCCCTGCGCCTCCAGCATGCTGGCGGCCAGCACCTCGCGCACCGCGCCCTTCAGCGTCAGTCGCCCATCGGCGGTGCGCGACCAGGGCGTGCGCCCGCTGCCCTTGGTGGCCAGATCGAGCAAGCGGCCATGGGAATCGCGCAATTGGGCGAATAAAAAGCCGCGCCCATCCCCAAG
>JAKFWI010000212.1 GCA_021731965.1 Hyphomonadaceae bacterium
AGAGCCCTTGCCGGCTGCAGATAGCGCCCCGGGGCGCGAGCGCGCCCGAATCGCGTCGATCTCCACCAACAAATCTTCCCGGCTGGGGCGTGCCGCGTCGATCAGGATGAGCCGCAAATAGGCCTCCAACGAAATGGCTCGCGCCTCGGCATTGCGCTTGAGCCGGGCAACGACATCGCTTTCGAGACTGCGCACCAATACTTGAGCCATACATCACCTATTAACGAAAGGTTACACCAATCGATTGGCCAAGGCCAGCGCAGACTGCAAATTTGCTGGGGATGGATAAGCGTGATCCCGCACCAATGTGCCCATTGTAAAACATGCTCCATTTTCAGAAGCTTAGGCCACCAAGCCCTGATCGAACGCAACGCGTGAGATTAGCCCATGCCTTTGCTTAGGCTGTTGGCAGGCCCATTTGGCGGCGCGACAGCAGGATCATGCGCCTGCGCCGGCTGGCCGCATCGCTGGAAATGCGGAACATGCCATTTTCCGGTGGAAAGCAGGTTTGCGGCGCTTGCAGCAAATCGGGCTCTTCATCCTCCGGGGCCGCCAAAATGGGCACTTGAGGCTCCTGGCTCAGGGCACGGCCACCACGCCCAACCTGGCCCAAAGCGGCCCCATCGCTGCGCACCCGGCTGAGCCGCGCCAAATGGCGCTGGATGGCGGTGATGGCGGAGTGATCATGATCGCCGGCCCATTCGCTGAGATCATGGATCGGCATGCGCGAAAAGGCCCGCGGCAAGGCCGCCAGGCTGGTGAACACCGGCACCAATTTATGGCAATCCAGCGCCTGCTTGGCGGCCCACAACAGCAAAGACGAGCGCACAGCCGCGGGCGAAAACAGCACGATGGCTGCCTCGAAATCGGCGGGGGATTCGAGGGCTGTTGCGCTGCGATCCACCGTCAATCCCTGGCCTTCCAGCAGGGATGTCAATTGGTCAGCCGCCTTGCGATCTTCTCTCACAGTCAGTAGCGCTGCTACGCGCATCGGTGCGCTCCCGCAAAGGCCCCCAGATCGCCTTTTTTCATCATAGCCAAAAAAAAATGAAAATTTCCAGTGCTGCTTTGGGTTAATTTTTTGTTGCCCACATCTTTTGTGACGCGCGCGGGCATTCGAAGAAAGTCAGGAGATTGGTGGGCGATGCAATATGTCAGCACGCGCGGCGGCGGCGGGGCCGAGAGCTTTGAGGGCTGCCTTTTACGAGGGCTCGCCCCCGATGGCGGCCTGTATCTACCGCAGACTTGGCCCGCCTTGGCGCCCGGCCAGGCATCCACGCCTTATGCTGAGCGGTTGATCGACACTTTGAGCCAGTTCGGGGCCGGGGCACCCGCAGATTTGGCCCCACTGGCGGCGCGCGCTTTGGCGGGCTTTAGCGCTCCCGAGATCACGCCGCTGCGCCAACTGGAGCCCGATCTCTATCTGCTGGAGCTGTTTCACGGCCCAACCGCCGCGTTCAAGGATTTGGCCATGCAGGCCATGGCGCAATTGCTCGAATCGGCTTTGGCGCGGCGCGGCGAAAACCTGCTCTTGCTGACCGCCACCAGCGGCGATACTGGCGCGGCGGCCGTGCGCGCTTTTGCGGGATCACGGCGGGTCCAGCTGATCGCACTCCATCCAAAGGGCAAGGTGTCGCCGATGCAGCAGCGGCAAATGACCACCTGCACGGCGGGCAATATCGTCAATCTGGCGGTGGAAGCCGATTTCGACGCGTGCCAATATTTGGTGAAGGCTTTGCTGGGGCAGATGCCTGCGCTCGATGGCTGGCGCATAAGCTCGGTCAATTCCATCAATTGGGGCCGGTTGGCAGGGCAGATTCCCTATTTTCAGCACGCCGCCGCGCACCTTGGGGGCGCAGCCGCCCGCTTTGTGGTGCCGACCGGCAATTTTGGCGATGCCTTTTCCGGCTGGGCGGCGCGGGCCTGTGGGACCCCGATGGGCCCGATCCTGGCTGCGGTCAATCGCAATGACAGCCTGGCGCAAACCTGGGCGAGCGGCATCGTGCTGCGCCAAAAAACCATTCCCACGCCAAGCGTCAGCATGGATGTGCAGGTCCCCTCCAACCTGGAGCGTCTGGTCTTCGAGGCGGCCAAGCGCAATGGCGCACCGGTGCGCGCTGCCTTCGAGGCCTTCGCGGCGGATGGGCGAGCCATGCTGCCGGGCGACATCACCACGCGCCTGCAAAGCGAGATGCAGGCCATTGCCATCGATAACGAGCGCGCCGCGGCGGCCATGCGCCACGCTTACCAAGCCTATGGCGAAATCATCTGCCCGCACACGGCGGTGGGGCTAGCCGCTGCCCGTGCGCGCCCCCATGCCGGGCCCACCATCGTGCTGGCCACCGCCCACCCGGGCAAGTTCGCGGATTCGGTCAAACAGGTGATCGGCGTCGCCCCGGCTTTGACGCCCGCGCTGGAGGGCTTGGATGGCTTGCCCGAGCATTCCCACGATTGCCCCGCCGAGGCGCGCGCCGTCTCCGCCTGGATGCTCAGAGCCATGGGCTCATCCGATGTTCCTTAGTTCACCGGGCGCGGCGCTACACCTCGGATGGGGGGAAGGCCCGCAAAGCCGGCTCCAGCACCACGGCTGCGCCGGTTGCTTCGACGCGGAAAATCGGCAAGGCCCGCTGGATGGTGCCATTGGGTCGGAAGCGAAACAGGCCGTCGACGCCTTGAAAGCCTTTCGGCCGCTCAAGCTGCGCGCGCGAGCCGCCTTCTGGCGTCAACGCCATCTGCGCCGCCACCGTCACCGCGTCATAGGCCAAGCTGGCGAGGCGAGTCGGCTCGCGGCCATAGACGGTTTTGAAGTGCCGCTCAAAGCTGCGCCGTGCCGCCGGATCGGGTGCCGCCACCCAGGCCCCAGCCAAGACCGGCTCACGAAAGCTTGCATTCAGCCCCCACGAACCAATACCCAGCAGCCGGATGCGGCCTTGATCAAGGCCTGCCGCGCTCAAAGCGCTGGCAGCGGCGCGCAAGGGCACCCCATCGCCCGGGATCAACACAGCCTGCACGCCGACGGGGATGGCCGCAGCCGCGAGGGCCTGCACGGCGCTTACGGCGCCGGCTTCGGTTGGCGTATAGAGTTGAGAAGCGACAATTTGCGCGCCCACCAAGGGGGCAAGGCGGCGCGCCTCGCTCTCGACGCGCCGGCCGTATTCGGTGTCGGGTGCCAGTATGGCGATGCGCCTGACGCTCTGCCCCGCGGAAAAGGAGAGGATACGTTGGACTTCCTCTTCGCTCTGGAAGCTTAGCAGATAGGCCCCATTGCCGGCTGCCGTGCGATCATTGGAAAAGGCGATGAGCGGAGCAGCGGCCCGGCGCGCCGGATCGCGCGCGCCCAAAACGCTGTCTCGCACCAGCGGCCCGATAATCAGCTCCACGCCGTCTTTGGTTAGCGCCGATGCGCCTGCCGCGGCCTGCGCGGGGCCAGCGCCGGCATCGCGCGGGATGAGCAGCACGGCGGGGTTGTTCTGATCGAACATGGCCAACTCGGCCGCATCATAAAGCGCCTGGGATTCCTGCGGAATGCTGGAGAAGGGCAACAATACGCCAAAGCGGGTGATTGTGCGCCCAGCCATGAAAGGCGGGGTGAGCCCGTCACGCGCGCGCGCCGGGGTGGGCTGGATGATCTGGCGGCCATCGCCGGGCTGGCCCACACTGCCCGCCGGGCCTGATTGGCAAGCCGCCAGCAGCAAGCCAAGGCTGAGGCATGCAGCGCCAGCGCCAGCGCCAAAACCGCGCGCATTTTCATGCTTTGGCTGCCGCGATCCGCGCGCGCGGTGTATAGGGCTGCTCATGACGCGCTCCCTCGATCCCCCGTTTATCGACTCGACCGAACCTAGCGAAGCCGAGACCCCAAGTCTATCGCTCGAGCCCGGCCTTTATGTGGTGGCCACGCCCATCGGCAATTTGCGCGATATCACGCTGCGGGCTTTGGATATTCTGCGCGGCGCGCATCTCGTGCTGGCGGAGGATAACCGCGTGGCCCGCAAGCTGCTGAGCGCCCATGCCATTAAGGTGCAGCGGCTGTTGCCTTACCATGATCACAACGCAGCCGAGGCGGGGGCGCAGGCCATCACCGCTTTGCAGCAAGGCGCGGTGGTGGCGCTGATCAGCGATGCCGGCACCCCACTGGTTTCTGACCCTGGTTTTCGATTGGTGCGCGCCGCCATCGAAGCGCAGATCCGGGTCATTCCCGCGCCGGGGCCCTCGGCCTTGCTGGCGGGCCTGGTGGCTTCGGGCCTGCCCGCCGATCGGTTTTTGTTTGCGGGTTTCGCCCCGCCCAAGGCTGGTGCCCGCCGCAGTTTTCTGGGCGGATTGGCAAGCGTGCGCGCCACTTTGGTGCTGTTCGAGACCGGCCCGCGCCTAGCGGACAGCCTGGCCGATATGGCACAGGCCTTTGGGCCGCGCCCGGCCGTGGTGGCCCGCGAACTCACCAAATTGTTTGAAGAAATGCGCCGCGGCACCCTGATCGAGCTGGCCCGCGCCGCCCCGCAGGCCGAGCGCCGCGGTGAGCACGTGATCATTATCGGCCCGCCCGAGGAGATCGTGGAAATGCCCAGCGAAGAGGCGCTCGAGGCAGCAGTCGCCGAAGCGCTGCTGGAAGGCGGGGTCAAGCATGCGGCTGGGGTATTGGCCACGCGCTTTGGCTTGCCCAGCCGCGAGGCCTATGATCGGGCGCTAGCCTACCGCCGCAAATCTCAGGAGAGTTAAGGTGCGCGGTGCGCGCCAAGCGGCTGAACAGCGTGGTCGCTGGGCGGAATGGCTGGCGGGTGCCTATTTGCTGTGCAAAGGCTATCGCCTATTGGCCCACCGCGCCCGCACGCCCTTTGGGGAGGTCGATCTCGCGGCCCTGAAGAATGGGGTGTTGGTGATCATCGAGGTCAAGGCCCGCAAAACCCGTGCAGCGGCTGTGGAGGCGGTGACCTATCAGCAAAGGCAAAGGCTCGCCCACGCGGCGGTGCGTCTTGCCGCCCGCTGGCATTTGCAGAGCCGGCCGATCCGCTTCGATATCGTGCTGATTGTGCCACAGGCTTGGCCCGAGCATATCCGCGATGCCTGGCGCGATGAATTGTGATTGGATTGTAGTCAGAGCAAGGCATAGCAAGGCTCCCGCGCGCGCGATCGCGCTTCCACCGACAAGTTATGACCTGCCGCGGAACGCTGTTCGCGCGATGTTGCCTTATTGTTCTGGATATGTACAATGCCTGCTTGGTGTTGTGGATAACTTGTGCATGGGGCACGCATGGCAAGCGAAGTGGCGACGGTGGCGTTTTCTGGCGTAGAGGCACGCCGGGTGGCGGTTCAGGTGCAGGTCACCGGGGGCATCCCGGCCTTCGTGGTGGTCGGCTTGGCAGATAAGGCTGTCGGCGAGAGCCGGGAGCGGGTACGCGCCGCTTTCGCCAGCCTTGGTCTGGCCTTGCCCGAGGGGCGGGTGATCGTCAGCCTGGCCCCGGCCGATTTGCCCAAAGAGGGCTCCCACTTTGATTTGCCGATCGCGCTGGCTTTGCTGGTGGCGGCCGGCGTGCTCACGCAGGATGTGGTGGGGGACATGCTGGCCTTTGGCGAGTTGGGCCTAGATGGGGCGGTGGCACCATCCCCCGGCGTGCTCACCGCGGCCATGGCCGCGCACGGTCAGGGTCTGAAATTTGTGTGCGCGGCTGATGCCGGGCCTGAGGCCGCCTGGTCCGATGCGCGCATTCTTGCCGCGCCCAGCTTGATGGCCTTGATCACGCATTTGCGCGGCGGCGCGGCTTTGCCCGATCCGGTGCCGGGTGAGGCGCTCGAGGCCGGAGAGGGGCCTGATCTGTTGGACGTGCGCGGCCAGGATTTGGCCAAGCGGGCGCT
>JAKFWI010000236.1 GCA_021731965.1 Hyphomonadaceae bacterium
CTTATGTCCACCGGGCCCGGGCCGAGGGCTGGCGCTCACGCGCGGCGTTCAAATTGCTGGAGCTCGATGAGCGCTTTTCGCTGTTTCGTCGTGATATGGCGGTGGTGGATTTAGGCGCGGCGCCAGGGGGGTGGGCCCAAGCCGCGCTCAAACACGGGGTGGCCATGGTAGCCGGCATTGATCTTTTACCGATCGAGCCTCTGGCCGGAGCGCAATTTCTGCAAATGGATGTGGAGGATCCCGCGGCGGCAGGCGTGCTGCTGGCGGCGCTTGGCGGGCGCAAGCCCGATCTGGTGCTCTCCGATATGGCTGCTAACACCACGGGGCACAAGCCGACCGATCAGATCCGCACCGGGGCTTTGGCCCAAATCGCCTGTGATTTTGCGGTGCAGACGCTGGCCCCCGGCGGGGCCTTTGTTACCAAGGTGTTTCAAGGAGGGCTTGATGCCCAGGCGCTGGCGGCGCTGAAACGCGCCTTCGCCCATGTCCGCCACGCCAAGCCGCCAGCCAGCCGGGCGGAAAGCTCGGAAATCTATTTGGTGGCGCAGGGCTTCCGCGGCGCGCTCAAGCCGTGAGTGACACGCCATTGCTGTTCAAGGCGATCAGATAGCGCCGGGCGATGTTATCGACAAAGGCACTGTCTTGCAGGCGCGAGACATCCACCACCGAGCGGATCGCCTGCTGCTGCGAAATCAACGGTTGAACTGCGATTTGCTGCGGCACGCCAAAGGCCGTGGTGATCACGTCGCGCGCCACAGGATTACCTAGAATAGCAAATTCGGAGGTCAACGAAGCGGCGGTTTCACGAAAAGCCAAGGCGTTACTGAGTCCGGGCGTCACTTGATCGAGATCCTGGCGGCGCAGCGTCGAGATGTAGGAATCGCTCACCGTCCGCAAAACGTCTTCGTTTTGGATGACCGCCAATCCCCGCGCGGCGAATTGGAAGGTGCGGGCGGCGGTCAAGAACGAGGCGTTGGTGGAGGATAAGCGATTGGCGAGGCTGCGCGGATTGGCGGGATCTGACAGCAGAGCGCGATCCACCAAAGCGGTGTTGTTGATCTGATCGCCGAGCCCGCTAGCGGTGAGCAGCACTCGCCGGGCCGCTGGGTTGCGCAGGATATCCTGCACGGTGCGCGCCTCGCGGACCGCGGAGGTGAAGGCCGCGACATCGCGCGCCACGCCGGGTTCGCGCGATTTTGCCCGCAGCTCTCGCGGTTCGTTGACATCGGCTTGACGCAAAGCGGCCACCGCCTGGGCCGGCGAGGCATTGGCGCGATTGGTGTTGGCACCAAATAGCGAAGTGAGCAGATTGGATCGCTGCCCAGTAGGGAAGAGCTGAGCGGGCGTGAGGCCGGCGGGGAGTGCCATGAATGATCTCCTGGCGCTCAGCTTCCATGATCGCACTTAAAATGGCCTTAAGCCACCGGCACCGCTGCGATCGCGGGCTTGCTTTTGCGTAGGTACACGCCTAAAAGCCCGCCATCCCTCACGCGGGAACCTTTCCAGCGGGCGGCTTTGCCGTGCGCCAGAAAAACCGGTGCCGATTTATCGGCTTTCCCGCGGCGGCTCAACCGGACCAAGGAAAGCGAAACACCATGGCATTGCCAGATATCAGCATGCGTCAGCTCCTGGAAGCAGGCGCGCATTTCGGCCACCAAACCCATCGCTGGAACCCCAAAATGGGGCCCTACATATTCGGCGAACGCTCCAACATCCATATTTTGGATCTTTCCCAGACGGTACCTTTGCTGCACCAGGCCCTGGTCAAGGTCCGTGAAACGGCGGCCCGCGGTGGGCGCATCCTGTTCGTGGGCACCAAGCGCCAGGCGTCTGAGCATGTGGCCGGGGCGGCCAAGCGCTGCGCCCAATACTTCATGAACCACCGTTGGCTGGGCGGCACGCTGACCAATTGGAACACCATCTCGCGGTCCATCCAGCGTTTGCGTGAGTTGGAAGAGCTGATCGCGCAAGAGCGCTCTGGCCTCACGAAAAAAGAAGTGCTGCAGCGCACGCGTGAGCGAGATACGCTTGAGCGCTCCCTTGGCGGCATCGCGGCCATGGGCGGCTTGCCCGATTTGATGTTCGTGATCGATACCAATAAAGAGGCGATCGCGATTCAGGAGGCCCGCAAACTGGGCATTCCGGTGGTGGCCATCCTCGATAGCAATTGCGATCCAGACGTCGTCGATTTCCCGATTCCGGGCAATGATGATGCTGCGCGCGCCATTCAACTGTACTGCGATTTGATCGCCGATTCGGTGATCGATGGCTTGACCCAAGGCCAGGTCGCGGCCGGCGTGGATATCGGCGCGGCTGAGCGCCCGCCGATGGAGCTCGAGCTGCGCGAGCCCGCGCTGCCAGCCGATCCCTTGGCCCCTGCCACTATGGAAGAATCCGGCGCACAGGCCTAAAGCCGTCTAGTTCAGATCATTACGGGTCCCGCGAGGCCCCTCAACACGGAGCCGATGACATGGCGGAAATCAGCGCCGCGCTGGTAAAGCAATTGCGCGAAAAAACCGATGCGCCGATGATGGATTGTAAGCGCGCTTTGACCGAAAGCGGCGGGGATTTGGAGGCGGCCGTAGATTGGTTGCGCGCCAAGGGCATTTCAAAAGCCGCCAAGAAGGCGGATCGCGCCGCCGCAGAGGGTCTGGTGGGCGTGCGCTTGGCGCAAGAGGGGGCCAGCGCGCGCGGCGCAGCGATCGAGCTGAATTCCGAAACCGATTTCGTTGCCAGAAACGTGCAATTCCAGCGCGCGGCCGCGGGGATTGCTGACGTCGCACTGGCGCACAAAGGGGAAGTGGCGGCCATTTTGGCTGCGCCGGCCCCAGAAGGCGGCACCATCCAGGAGATGATCACCGGCCTGATCGCCACTATTGGCGAGAATATGACGTTGCGCCGTGCGGCCTATCTCGAGGTCGATTCCGGCGCGGTGGTTTCTTACGTGCATGCGCAGATTGCCGACGGCCTTGGCCGCATCGCGGTGCTGGTTGCGTTGGAAAGCGCCAAGCCGGGGGCAGCTTTGGATGCCTTGGCCAATCAGATCGCGCAGCACGTGGCCGCGGCAGCGCCGATCGCGCTCAGTGACGGTGACATCCCCGCCGAGCGGCTGGAGCGCGAGCGTGCGGTGGCGCTCGAGCAGGTCAAGGGCGATCCCAAATTGGCCGGCAAGCCCCAGCAGGTTTTGGATGGGGCCGTGACCGGCAAGGTACGGAAGGTCCTGGAAGATCTGGTGCTGCTCAAGCAGAAATTCATCCACGACGATAAGCTGACGGTGGAGCAGGCAGTCAAAGCCGCCGAGAAAGAAATCGGCGCGCCGATCACCCTGAAAGGCTTTGTACGCTTCCAACTCGGGGAGGGAGTGGAAAAGAAGGTCGATGATTTCGCCGCAGAGGTGGCGGCGACGATCGGCAAGGGCTAAAGCTTAGTCGCGCGTTCTCGATCGGCGATTCCGGCCTCGGTGCGCATCAAAGCGAGCCTGACATGTCCAACACCCCACCCCTTTCCCCTCCTGCGCGCGCGGGGCAGGGACCTTACCGACGTGTCTTGCTGAAAATTTCCGGTGAAGCCCTAATGGGGGTCAGCGCCTATGGCATCGACACCGAGGCCTGCAGCCGCATCGCGCAGGAATTGCGCCAGGCCGTCGAGTCGGGCGCGGAGCTCTGCCTGGTCATCGGCGGCGGCAATATTTTTCGTGGCCTGCAGGGCGCGGCCAGCGGGATGGAGCGCGCCTCAGCGGATTACATGGGCATGCTGGCCACCGTGATGAACGCATTGGCCATGCAAAATGCCTTGGAGCAGGCTGGCGTTGATACGCGCGTGGTATCCGCCATCCCAATGGTGACGATCTGCGAGCCCTATATCCGCAGGCGCGCCATGCGCCATATGGAAAAGGGCCGGGTGGTGATTTTCGCCGCGGGCACGGGCAATCCGTTTTTCACGACCGATACCGCGGCGGCGCTGCGGGCCGCGGAAATGGGCTGCGATGCCTTGCTGAAGGGCACCCAGGTGGACGGTGTGTATTCGGCCGATCCCAAAACAGCGCGCGATGTCGTTCGCTATGACCACTTGACCTACCAGGATGTCTTGGCGCGTGATCTTCGGGTGATGGATGCCTCCGCTGTCAGCTTGATGCGCGACAACCGCATCCCGATCGTGGTGTTTTCCATCCACACTTTGGGTGGACTGGGAGAGGTCTTGGCCGGGCGCGGTGTGCGCACCGTGATCAGTGAGGGTTGAGATGGCGAGTGCGGCATTCGATTTGGAGGAATTGAAACGGCGCATGGAGGGGGCGCTGACGTCCTTGCGCTCTGAGTTTACCGGGCTGCGCACGGGGCGGGCCTCTTCGCAATTGCTCGATTCCATCATGGTCGATGCCTATGGCACCTCCACGCCGCTGACCCAAGTGGCAGGTGTCACCGCGCCAGAAGCGCGCATGCTGACGGTGCAGATCTGGGATAAGGTTAATGTCGGTGCGGTCGACAAGGCCATTCGGGCGGCGGGGCTGGGCCTCAATCCCGTCATGGATGGCACGACCCTGCGGGTGCCGATCCCGGCCTTGAACGAAGAGCGGCGCGCCGAACTCGCAAAACTTGCGGGGCGCTATGCGGAGGCGGCGCGCGTAGCGGTGCGCAATGTGCGCCGGGACGGCATGGAGGCGATCAAGAAACAGGAAAAGGACAGTGTGATCAGCCAGGATCAACTCAAAAAGCTATCGGAGCAGATTCAGCAGGCCACGGATCAATCCATTCGTCGCATCGATGAAACTGTGCGTGCAAAAGAAGAAGAAATTATGCAGGTTTAATCGGCCAGCGCAAATTTCCCCTGCTCACGGTCTTTTTTGGAGGCGCAAGTGTTGGATTGCCAAAAGCGGCGCACGCACTCTCAGCAGATTGAGCGGGCCGGGAATTTCGTCCTAGGTGGCGATCGTGCCCTCTCGCGCGGCACCGCGATGTTAGCTGAAGCGAACTGACAGCACATGTTAAAGCTGGCGCAAACTCCGGTTGAGCCGACCCCCGTGCCGCAGCATGTCGCGATCATCATGGATGGCAATGGCCGCTGGGCGCGCGCGCGCGGTTTGCCACGCACTTTGGGCCATCGTGAAGGCGTGGAGGCTCTGCGCCGCACGGTCGAGGCTGCGGGCAAAATGGGCGTCAAATATCTGACCGTGTTCGGTTTCTCTACGGAGAACTGGACTCGCCCAGTGGAAGAGGTTGATGCGCTCTTTGAGCTGATGCGCCTCTATGTGGCCAAGGATCTGGAGCGGCTGGTCAAAGAGGGCGTGTGCATTCGGGTGATTGGCGGGCGCGAAAGCCTGGCCCCCGATGTGCGCGACATCATCGTGCGGGCCGAGCAGCGCAGCGCCCACAATTCCGCTTTGCGGCTGACGGTGGCCTTCAATTATGGCGGGCGATCCGAGATCGTGCGGGCGGTCCAGCGAATCGCGGCCGACGTCAAAGCGGGGGTCCTGGCCCCCGAGGCCATCTCGGCCGACACCTTCGATCTGTATCTTTACACCCATGATATGCCCAGCCCGGATCTGGTGATCCGCACCAGTGGGGAGCAGCGGATTTCCAATTTTCTGCTGTGGCAGGCCGCTTATGCGGAATTCATTTTCCTGGATGTGCTCTGGCCTGATTTTGATCAGGCGGCTCTTGAGAGCGCTTTTCATGAATATCGCCAGCGGGATCGGCGATTTGGCGGCGTGATTCGTGACGCCACGAACTGAGCGCACACGCAGTTTCGGCGCGGTCTTTGAAGATCTTGGGGCGCGCATTGGCTCGGCTTTGGTGCTGGCACCGGTGGCTTTAGCCGCCTCGATCGCCGGGGGGGCATGGGCAGCCGGGG
>JAKFWI010000071.1 GCA_021731965.1 Hyphomonadaceae bacterium
GCCCGCGCATGCAGGCGATCGAGATCCTCCGGCGTTGGTGTGTCGTAAAAGCGCACCCAGCGCTCGAAATCCACGATGCCGCTCGGCTTATGGGGGGCGTTAAATTTCTCTCGTCTCAACAATATGGCGGCGCGAGAGGCCAAGGGCGAAATTCTGCTTTTGCTTAACAATGACATTTCCATGCTGTCTCCCGGCTGGCTCAAGGAGATGATTATTCACGCCGTGCGCCCCGAGATTGGAG
Organism: Hyphomonadaceae bacterium; assembly: GCA_021731965.1. Classification (GTDB taxonomy): domain Bacteria; phylum Pseudomonadota; class Alphaproteobacteria; order Caulobacterales; family Aquidulcibacteraceae. The sequence continues at coordinate 242 of JAKFWI010000071.1, forward strand.
CGGTGGGGGCGCGGCTGCTTTACCCCGATGGCAGCCTGCAGCATGGCGGCGTCGTTCTCGGAATTGGTGGCGTCGCCGGTCATTTGCATCAGGCAGCGCCAGCGGACGAGCCTGGTTATTTTGCGCGGCTAAAGCTTGCGCAGGAAATCTCCTGCGTCACCGCCGCCTGCATGGCGACACCCAAGCGCGTGTACGATGCGCTGGGCGGCCTCGATGAGACCAACCTCGCGGTGGCTTTCAATGACGTGGATTATTGCGTGCGCGTGCGCGCCGCTGGCCACAAAATCATCTGGACGCCGCATGCGGAACTAACCCATTGGGAATCCAAGAGCCGCGGCAGTGACCAAACACCAGAAACGCGCCCGCGCTTTCTGCGGGAGTCGGGGTATATGCGCGCAAGATGGGGCGAAACCCTGGACGCTGATCCCTATTACAACCCCAATCTCGATCTCTATTCCGGCGTGCCGCGCCCGGCCTTCCCGCCGCGCGTCCCGCGGCCATGGGCGTGAGGCGCTGAGCCCCGCCTTTCAGCGCTTGAGGCTGGCAACCAGGTGTTCGCGAATGGCGGCGAAGGTTTGCGGCGTCGGTGGGCCGAACACCCCGCGGGCATGATCGGGCAAATGCGCGAAGGGATCGCCATTTTCCTCGAAGATGTAATGCAGGAGCATGGCCCGCCAACGCGCGCGCTCATCTGGCGGCAAATCGCGTACCGTCAAGACCGCGTGCGCCAAGGTCAGCATGGGCGAGATCAAGTGCGGCGGGCCATCGCGCCACCAGAAATTCATCATGGCTCCGAAATCCTGATCCGCCTCGACGTGGTGCCACCACAGGCTGGGAATATAGAGCGCGTCGCCCGGCTCCAGCACCGCCTCCTGGGCGATGGCCAGGGCGTCACGAAAGCGCGGGTATTTCTCGAAATCCGGGGCGTGGAAATCCACCATGCTGCAGGGTTGACCGGCCAGCGTGAAATCCAGCGGGCCGACATAGAGATTGGCCACCTGCTCTGCCGGGAACAGCGTGAAGCGGCGCTGACCCGCCACCACACAAATCAGATTCTGCGGCAGATCCCAATGCGCGGCGATGCGCGTGCGATTGCCGACCCACAACGAAATCAGGTTATTTCCAGCCGGATCAACCAAGACCGAGCAATTGTCCTGCTCGAGCCCCGGCAGATGGCTGCGCACCGGCACGGCCCCGGCATAGATTGACGGTGGGCGCGACTGGCCCCGCAGCGCCAGCAATCGATCGAGCGTCTCGCCAATGCTTTGCTTCACGCGTTCAAAATTGAGGCCGGTTATTGCCGGCGTGTAGAAAAACCGCCCAGCGATTTCTGGGGGCCCGATAAAGGCCAGCGCGGGGGCCTGCGTGGCAAAGCCCTTGAGATAGGCCACCAGCGCATCGGCGCTTTCCAGCCCCTTTTGGGTCATCGGCCAATGGCCGGCATGGCCGCGCAGGATGGCCGGCTGACCGGTTGGCTTGATCGTGCCGAAAAAGGTTTCGGCGGTGGGGTTATTCCATTCGGCGCAGGCGTGCATGACGATTTCCGTATACGTGCTGGTTTCAAAGACACTTGTATAAGCGCTAGCTTGGCTGTCGAACAAATGTTGGAGGCCGCGCTCAAGGTGACTTGCGCCGCGCCAAGGGGCGTGGTTTCCATCGCGTTTTCAGGGCATGAATTATGACTTTGGCGGCGGAGCAGGAAAGCGGGCGCTGGTCTGTGGTCGTGCCCTATTACAATGAGGCCAACGGCTTTCTCGAAGCCACACTCAAATCCTTGCTGGCCCAAACCGCCCGGCCGCTGACGCTCATTCTGGTGGACAACAACTCGACCGATCAATCGGCAGCCATCGCCCATGCCATCGCGGATGGGGTGGAAGGGGTGCGTGCTTTGCATGTGCTGCAAACACTGCCCGGCCAGGTGCATGCGCTCGCGGCTGGGATCGCGGCGACGCCAACCGAATTCATCGCGATCTGCGATGCCGATACGCTCTACCCGCCCCATTATCTCGATCACGCCGCTCGCATGTTTGACGCGGCTGGCCCTTCTCTGGTCGGCGTTATGGCCATAAGTGTCGGGCCAAATCCGTACAGCTTTAACGCCATGGCCAAACGCTGGAAGGGTGTCTTGGCGGCGGCGGTGCTGCAGAGACAAGCCCACACTGGCGGCTATGGCCATTGCTTTCGCCTGGCGGCGCTGAAGGCCGCGGGCAGCTATAGCGCGCGCCTATGGCCGTTTGTGCTGTTCGATCACGAGCTGATCCACAGGGTGCTCAAACAGGGGCGCATCGCCTACAGCCCGAACCAATGGTGCCAGACCTCAGGGCGACGCACCGATCGCGCCGGCGTCACCTGGACTTTGGCCGAGCGTTTGCTTTACCATTTCACCCCGTTCGCCGCCAAAGACTGGTTCTTCTACCAGTTTTTGCGCAAACGCTTTGCCAGCCGGGGCATGGACCAAACGGCGCTGCGCGAACGCGATTGGGAAACCGGCCCCGATCAAGCCTGATGGGCTTGCGCGGGCATGGCCTTCACCGCGTGGCGTCGCGCGCGGCCTTGAACTCGGCATCGTCATGCCAAGCGGGCCAAACCGCCGTGTCAGCGAGTTCGCGGCCGATGTCGAAGAGCAATTGCCCGTCCTGGGCCGCTCCTGCGAAATCGAGATTCTCACTCCATTGATCACTTGGCTTGTGGTAGGAATTCTCCACAAAGGCGTCTTCCAACGCTTTGCCGCGCGCTGTGCCGCCCTCGACCAAATCCAACCCCGCACCGACAAACAGCGCCGGGATACCAATTTTAGCGAAGCTGAATTGATCAGATCGATAATAATGCCCGCGCTCGGGGAAGGGATCAGGCGATAGCGTCCGCCCCTGAATGCCAGCCAGGCGGACCGCGACATCTTCCACTTCGTTCTTGCCCGCGCCAACGATGACGATATCGCGCGAGGGGCCATGGATTGGCATGCCATCCATATTGATATTGGCAACAGTCTTTCCTGGCGCAAACAACGGATGCGCCGCGTAATAAGCGGAGCCCAACAGGCCCTTCTCTTCGGCGGTGACGGCCAGGAACATCACGGATCGCTGCTGCGGCCCCTGGGCCTTGAAGGCGCGCGCCAGCTCTATCAGCCCCGCGGTGCCCGAGGCATTATCGAGTGCGCCATTGCAGATGTCATCGCCGTCCACCGGCGGGCAGCGGCCCAGATGATCCCAGTGCGCCGAATAGATCACCGCTTCGTCCGGCCGCGTCTCACCGCGTATCACCGCCGCGACATTGTAGGAATTGATCTGGCGGGTGGCGATGGCCAGCTGGGTGCTGGCCCTCAGGCCCAGCGGCCTGGCCACAAAGCCTTTTTTCTGCGCTGCCTTTTTGAGGCCGGCATAGGTCAGGCCCGCGCGCGCCAGCATGGCATTGGCGGATTCGCCCGAAATCCAGCCCTGGATCGGCAAACGTGGGGCCACATCCTCCGCGATGGCAAATTGCGGCACGGACCAGGACGAGGTGACCACCGACCAGCCATAGGCCGCCGGCAGCGTTTCGTGGATGATCAAGGCCCCGGCCGCGCCCTGGCGGGCCGCCTCCTCCAATTTATAGGTCCAGCGGCCGAAATAGCTCATGGCTTTGCCGCCAAAGGGCCCTTCCAGGCCCTCGCTGGTTTCAAAATCGGGGTCATTGATCAAAATCACCGCGATTTTGCCGCGGATATTGGCCTTGGCATAATCATTCCAGCCGCGCTCAGGGGCCGTCACGCCATAGCCGACAAACACCAAGGGTAATTCCGCCCAGGCTTGAGCCGCCAGCGCCTGGTTGGAAAAGCCCACCCAATCCTTGGCAAACACCAGGCTTTGCGCCGCCCCTGGGCCCGTAATGCTCAAAGCCGGGGCATTGGTCACGCTGGTTTCGACCAGCGGCACGGCCTGCAGATAGCTATCGCCCGCGCCGGGCTCCAGCCCTGCCGTGCGGAATTGGGTGGTGAGGTATTCGATGGTCTTCATCTCGCCGGGGGTGCCGGGGCTGCGCCCCTCAAAGGCATCGGAGGCCAGCGTCTTGACATGGGCCGAAAGCGCTGCAGCGCTCAAGGGCGGCGGGCTTGGCACCTTCTTTGGCTTCGGATTGCAGGCCGCCAGGGCCGCCAGCGCCGCCAAACCCAAAGTCACCGCCAAAAGATGTTTCTTCATGCCAACCCCTCGCACGCATTTGGCCGCTTAACCTGCAGCGTGACCCTAATAACCGATCACACTTCACAAGGCGGTTCAACAGTTTGCGCGCAAGCCTTGCGCTCTTCAAGGGCGGCAGTCCAGTTTGACGGAGCAATCGCCTGATGTGCGCGCCGCACGCTGGGGGCGCACCCTCACCCAGCAGGGACGCGCGCCGGGGCGCGGCGCTGCAAACAATGGTGGAAGGGGCTGGATTTGAACCAGCGTACGCTCTCGCGGGCAGATTTACAGTCTGCTGCCATTAACCACTCGGCCACCCTTCCGCACCGCATCCGGGTGCACGCTTGCGCGCCATCACCCGTCGTTTAGAGCATCACACCGCGATCACCCTGTCTGGCCAATCGCGGCCATGCCCAAAACTTTATGGAGCGCGTCTTATAGTGAGGTCCCCTCCCCCGCTCAAGGGCGAACATAAGTCTTTTGCGCCGCGCCGGCGCGGCTTTGAGGCCAATGCCAGCGATACGGGCTGGATCTGGGGTGTGCACGCCGTTTTGGCGGCGCTGGCCAACCCGGCCCGCAAGATCCAGCGCCTGGTGGCGACGCGCAATGGCGCGGGCCATGTGCCGCCCGGCATGGCCTTCGATCTTGTGGAGCCCGCCGATCTAGATCGCCTGCTGCCGCCCCAGGCCGTGCATCAGGGCCTGGCGCTGAAATCGGCCCCGCTGGAGCCGATGAGCCTCGAAGAAGCCTGTTTTCCTGCAGATACGCGCCCCGTCTTGATCCTGGACGGCGTCACCGATCCGCAGAATGTCGGGGCGATGTTTCGCTCTGCCGCGGCCTTTGGCGTGCGCGCTGTGATCCTGCAGGATCGCAAATCCCCGCCGCTGACGGGGGCCTTGGCCAAGGCCGCCGTGGGGGCGATCGATGCGGTCGCCCATGCGCGGGTGGTCAATATCGCCCGCACCATCGAGCAATTGGGTGAAGAGGGCTATTGCAGCGTGGGGCTGGCCGGTGGGGCCGCCTTGCCGGCGCGCGAGGCGCTGCGCGATCCGCGCCCCATCGCCTTGGTGATCGGCGCCGAGGACAAGGGCCTGCGCCCCCTGGTAGCTGAGCGCTGCGAGCGCCTGGCCTTTATCCCCATGGCCCCGGCCATGGAAAGCCTCAATGCCGCCACGGCCGCGGCCATCGCGCTCTATGAAATCGCGCAGCGGGGTTAGGCGATCCTCTCCCCCCGTTTAGGGGGGCGACTTCATCTCCCACCGTTTACGGGGGGAGTGGCCCGCAGGGCCGAGGGGGGCGTCTGGGCCCGCCAAAAAGCCCCCTCCGCGCTTCGCGCACCTCCCCCGCGCGCGGGGAGGAAACAGTCATCCTGGTTTCGAGCGCAGCGAGAA
>JAKFWI010000171.1 GCA_021731965.1 Hyphomonadaceae bacterium
GCTGTCGGCCTATCACGAAGGCGGCGCGATCATTATCGCGTTGGGCGATGATGGGGCCGGCCTCAATACAGAGCGCATTCGCTCCAAGGCCTTGGAAAAAGGGCTGATCTCCCCCGCCGAGGCCAGTACGCTGTCCGATGCGCAGATCCACCGCTTCATTTTCGCGCCAGGGTTTTCCACGGCCGCGGCCGTCACCAGCCTTTCTGGGCGCGGTGTGGGCATGGATGTGGTCAAGACCAATATCGAGACCATTGGCGGCACGATCGAGCTGAATTCGGAAAAGGGCAAAGGCTCGCGCTTCAAGATCAAAATCCCGCTAACCCTGGCGATCATCTCTGCGCTGGTGCTGGGTGCCCGTGGGCAGCGCTTCGCCGCGCCGCAATCCTCGGTGCTGGAGCTGGTGCGGGTTGGTCACGACAGCGAGCACCGCATCGAAACCATCAACCATGCGCGGGTTTTGCGCCTCCGCGATGCATTGCTGCCGCTGCTTGACCTTTCAGAGGTCTTGGGCCTCGGGGCCACCGAAATCACCGATACGGACGCGCGCTTTGTCGCCGTCATGCAGGTGGGCGCCGATCGCTTCGGGTTGATCGTGGAGCATGTGCTCGACACCGAAGAAATCGTCGTCAAACCGCTGGCCAGCTTGCTGCGCGGGATTCGGCTCTATTCTGGCGCGACCATTTTGGGCGATGGCTCCGTGGTGATGATCCTCGATCCCAATGGCCTCGCCGAGGCATTGGGTGCGCATAGCGAGCGCGATGATTCGCAGCAGGAGCACGCAACAGCTGTGGTAGAACCCGACGCGACCCGCCTGATCGTGTTCCGCGGCGGCCCCTCCGATCTCAAGGCGGCGCCGCTCGATCTCATCACCCGCCTGGAGGAGATCGAGGTGGAGCGCATCGAGCGCGCTGACGGGCGCGCCATGGTGCAATTTCGTGGCTTTCTCATGCCCATCATGCATATCGCTGGCGATTACGCCTTCAAGACCAGCGGCCGACAGCCGGTTTTGGTATTCACCCAGAAGGGCCGAACCTTCGGCTTGGCGGTCGATCAGATCGTTGACATCGTTCAGGAGCGGATCTCCCTCGAATTGGTCGCGGACCGGCCCGGCGTGATCGGCGCGGCCATCGTCAAAGGCGCGGCCACCGAAGTGGTGGATGTCGGCTATTATCTCAGCCAGATGCTGGGCGAATGGCGCTCCGGCGCGGGGCTGAACACCAAGGGCTCCATCCTGCTGGTGGATTCCAACGTATTCTGCCGCAGCCTGTTGACGCCGCTGCTGCAGGCAGCGGGTTACACTGTCTCGCACGCGGCCAGCCCCCAAGATGCCCGCCAGCTGGCCTTGAACGGCTCGGCCTTCGACGTGGTGCTGACCGATGTCGATGCCGACATGCGCTCCGCCACCGAGTTTGGTGAAGAATTGGCGCAGGACCCGGTCTGGGGCGCGGCCAAAGCCTTGGCGATTTCCGATGAAAGCGGCGCACCCGTCGGAGCCTTCCTCGAGCGCCTCAACAAAATGGATCGCAACGGCTTGTTATCTGCTGTCGATTACGCTCTGCGGCAAAAGGAGATGGCGGCATGAGTCAGCCAGGTTTGGATTCCCGCGAATACGTCACCTTCGATATCGGCGGGCGCCTGCTCGGGGCCTCAGTCGAGGATGTGCACGACGTGTTTCGCATCCACGCATTGACCCCGGCGCCGCTGGCGCGCTCGGATGTCGCTGGATTGCTCAATCTGCGCGGCCGCATCATCACCGCGATCGACGCACGCACGCGGCTGGGTCTCACGCCGCGCAATGGTGGCTATATCGGCGCGATGGCCATTGGCGTCGAGCGCGGCGGCGAGTTTTACGGGTTGATCGTCGACAGTGTCGGCGAGGTGTTGCGCATCTCGGATGACTCGCTGCAGGCCCCGCCCCCCAGTCTGGATGCCATGTGGCGGTCCGTCACGCTTGGTGTTTGCCGTTTGCCCAAAGGGCTGATGATCGCCCTCGATATCGCCCGCATGCTGGACGTTCCCCAGCGCGCCGCCGCATGACCAGGAGCCCCTCAATGAAGCAATGTCTGGTGGTCGATGACAGCCGCGTCATTCGCAAAGTCGCACGGCGCATCCTCGAAGAATTGGCGTTTGAAATCGATGAGGCCGCTGATGGCCAAGAAGCGCTCAATCGCTGCAAGAAGTCCATGCCGGACGCGATTTTGCTCGATTGGAACATGCCGGTGATGAACGGCATCGATTTCCTGCGGCGCTTGCGCAATGAGCCGGGCGGCACCATCCCGATCGTGGTGTTTTGCACCACCGAAAACGATCTGGAACACATTTCCGAGGCCATGCTGGCGGGGGCCAATGAATACGTCATGAAGCCCTTCGATGGCGATATCATCCAGGCCAAATTCATGGAGGTGGGCCTGCTATGAACGCCCCGATACCGCGGCCAGTCGCGAGTTCCCACATCGCACGGGTGCTGATCGTTGACGATTCGGCCATCATTCGCGGGCTGGTCACCCGCTGGATCGAGGCGGAGCCAAATCTGAAGCTGGCCGGCGTCGCGGTCAACGGGCGCGACGGGGTGAAGCTTGCCGGCGAAACGCAGCCCGATGTGATCATCCTCGATATCGAAATGCCGGAAATGAACGGGCTTGAGGCCCTGCCGGCTTTGCTGAAAGCTGCGCCTAAGGCCCGAGTGCTGATGTCCTCTACGCTCACGCGGCGCGGCGCGGAAGTGACCATGAAGGCCCTCACTTTGGGCGCAGCCGACTACATCACCAAGCCGGAAACCAGCGCGGCCGCTGCCGCCGATTTCCAACGCGATCTGATCGCCAAGGCCATCGCGCTGGGCCGGCGTTTCCACTCCAGCGCCTCCGGGCTGGCCACCGCGCCGCGGCCGGTGCTGGCCCCCGCTTCTGGCCCTGCGCGCGCGCCCGGCACCGCCTCCAGCCATTTGCGGCTACCCACCGCCGTGGACGTGCTGGTGATCGGCAGTTCCACGGGTGGGCCACAGGCCTTGCGGGCGCTGCTGCCAGACCTAGCGAGCAAGCTGCGCCAGCCGATCTTGATCGCCCAGCACATGCCGGCCATGTTCACCACCATTTTGGCCCAGCATTTGTCGCAGGCGACCAAAAAGGATGTGCAGGAAGCCAAAGACGGGGCCACCCTCACCCCTGGCTGCATCTATGTCGCGCCTGGCGATTACCATATGCGCATCAGCAAGCGCCACGGTGCGCCGCGCATCGAGCTGGATCAGAGCCCTCCGGTCAATTTTTGCCGGCCGGCGGTGGATCCCCTGTTTATGTCCGCTTGTGAAGTATATGGCCCAAACGTGCTGGCGGTAGTGCTGACGGGCATGGGTTCGGATGGCAAGCGCGGCGGCGAAAGCATCGTTGCCCGAGGCGGCGCGGTTTTGGCGCAAGACGAAGCCAGCAGCGTGGTGTGGGGCATGCCGGGCGCGGTGGCGCACGCCAATCTCTGCTACGGAATCCACGCCCTCAAAGACATGGCCCCAGCGATCCTCCAGATCGTACAAGGGAGGCGCACGTGACCATCTCCACGGTAGATTTCGATTTCGTCGCCCGCGAGGTCAAAGAGCGATCCGGCCTCGTGCTCACGCCTGACAAGGGCTATCTGCTCGATACGCGCCTGGGCCCGCTGGCGCGCAAGGATGGCTTTGCCTCGGTCGAGGAAATGTTGCGCACCGCGCGGGTTCGGCGTGATGAGCGCGTGCTGGCAGCGATCGTCGATGCCCTATCCACCAACGAAACCTTCTTCTTCCGCGACAAAATCCCCTTCGAATCCGTGCGTGAGCACATTGTCCCCAAGCTTTTTGCGGCAAAGGGCAAGGGTGCGCGGATCCGGGCTTGGTGCGCCGCCTGCTCCACCGGCCAAGAGCCCTATTCGCTGGCCATGACCTTCGAAGAGATGCGCGCAGCGGGCCAGCCCATCGAAGCGGAAATCATCGCCACCGATTTGTCGGATCGCGTGCTGGAAAAGTGCCGGGCCGGGCTTTACAGCCAGTTTGAAGTCCAACGCGGCCTACCCATCACGCATTTGATGAAATATTTCTCCAAGCAGGGCGAATCCTGGCGTGTCAATGATCGCTTGCGGGCGCAAATAGAATTTCGCCGGGTCAATTTACTGGAGCAGTTCAACACGCTGGGCATGTTCGACATCGTCTTTTGCCGCAATGTGTTGATTTATTTCGATGCAGACGCCAAAAAGCGTACATTGGAGCGGATCGCCGCGCAATCGCACCCGCACGGCTTTCTCTTGATGGGCGGGGCTGAGAGCACGCTGGGCGTCACCGATGCCTTCCAGCCCACGCCGGATCGACGCGGGCTATACGCGCGCAACGCCGCCTGGCGCAAAGCGGCCTAGCAGGCTGTTGAAGAACTCCAGCGCGGCCGCGACGGCAAGAATTTTTTGCTCTTCCTGAGCAGGAGCCGGGTGCAGCGCGATGCGGGGCATCGGGCCAGACTGGCGACGCCCTCAGGACAAAAAATCCTGCCGTCCTAGAGGGATGCGGCCGATTTCGGCTTCGGGTTCGTCGTGTCCCAGCCCCCGTAGCACCGCTACGCGAACTGGGCCTCTCCTGCCCGAAAGCGCAAAATCGGCTTCGCATCGCGGCTCGCGGGAGTTTTTCGGCAGCCTGCTAGCGCGCCTAAACCGAAAAGCTGACGCCGCAGCCGCAGCTGGTCTTTGCATTGGGATTGCGGACTTTGAAAGACGCCCCGATGAGCTCTTGCGTCCAATCCAGCTCTGCGTTGTGCAAAAACTCGGCGCTCACCGGATCAACGAGCAAACGTGCGCCGTCTCGCTCGATGATCATATCTTCGGAATTGATCTGGTCGGCCACCTGGATGTCATACTGAAAGCCGGAGCAGCCACCGCCTTCAACGGCAATCCGCAACCCCCTCATGTTGTGATCAGCGGTTTGAAGGGCCACAATCTTGTGTGCCGCACTTTGCGAGAGTGTGATGGTCATTTTTGCCCGCGCCTTTTCATCCTTATCCCTTATATAAATCAGCTCAGCGCCAGAGAAAGGGCCTTTCCGTGACCGTCAAGGGTCTAAAACATGCGCAGAAGGTCAAGTCCTCCTGGGCCGCGCCCGCGCGCCAAGCCTATGCCAGCGATCCCGCGCAGTCACGCGGGCGTCTGCATCCCGAGGCTGAAAGCGCCACGCGCAGCCCGTTCCAGCGCGATCGTGATCGCATTATCCATGCCGCGGCCTTTCGGCGCTTGAAGCAGAAGACCCAGGTTTTCATCGCCCATGAGGGTGATCATTTCCGCACGCGCCTGACCCATTCGCTTGAGGTGGCGCAGATCGCGCGCTCCGTCGCGCGCGTGCTGGGGCTCGATGAGGATTTGGCCGAGGCGGTGGCTTTGGCCCATGATTTGGGCCACCCCCCGTTTGGCCATGCCGGCGAAAGCCAACTGGCGCTGTGCATGGAGGGTTTTGGCGGCTTTGATCACAACGCCCAGTCTTTGCGGGTGCTGACCCAGCTCGAAGCGCGCTACCCAAGTTTTGACGGCCTGAATCTGACCTGGGAAAGCCTGGAGGGGGTGGTCAAGCACAATGGCCCTCTTGTGCAAGCGGGACGGTCCATCGAGGCTTTGCCGGGCGCGATCCGGGCCTATGATCAGCGTCACCCGCTGGATTTGGCTGGCTGGTGCGGGCTGGAAGCCCAGGTTGCGGCGTTGGCCGATGACATCGCCTATAACAACCACGACATCGATGATGGGCTGCGCGCGGGGCTGTT
>JAKFWI010000238.1 GCA_021731965.1 Hyphomonadaceae bacterium
GCACATGGGTGGCCTTATAGGCCAGGATGTCGGCGGCCTGCAGCACCGTATAGGCAAATAGGCCAACGGCGGCGCGCTCTTTATCCTTGCCGGCCTTGTCCTTGAACTGGGTCATCCGCTCCAGCCAGCCCATGCGCGCGATGCAGTTGAAGATCCAGCCCAATTCGGCATGCGCCCGCACCGCCGATTGCACAAACACGATGGAGCGCTTGGGATCGACGCCCGCCGCCAAAAAGGCCGCCGCCACCTCGCGCGTGTGATTGGCCAGCGTTTTGGGATCCTGCGGCACGGTAATGGCATGCAAATCCACCACACAATAAATGCAGGCATGATCCTTCTGCAACGCCACGAATTTCTTGATGGCCCCCAGATAATTGCCAAGATGCAGGCCGCCCGTCGGCTGCACCCCGGAAAACACCATCGAGGGCCCGCCATAAACGGGCGCAGAAGAAGCATCAGTCATCATCGATCCATCGAGCAAAGGCGGCCTTGTGCCGCCGCTGGCAGCGCGCCGCAAGCCTGAAACGCTGCCGCCCGCTTACCAAGCGTATTTTGGGTGGCCCATATTGACATTCGATATGGTGCGCGGCAATTTGGCCCCAAACCCGCGAGGAAAGCCGCATGCTGAGCATAGAACATCTCACCCATTCCTATGCCAAGGGCGTCACCGCGCTTTCGGATGTTTCGCTCACCGTCGAAAATGGGATGTTTGGCTTGCTGGGCCCCAATGGCGCGGGCAAATCCACCTTGATGCGCTGTATCGCCACCCTGCAAACGCCGACCAGCGGGAAAATCCACTTCAACGCCTTGGATGTGGTCAAGGAGCCAGAAATGCTGCGCGCCCAATTGGGCTATCTGCCGCAGGATTTCGGGGTCTATCCGCGTGTTTCCGCCCGCGAAATGCTGGATCAGATGGCCGTGCTGAAAGGGATTTCCAATCCGCGCCAACGCAAAGAGGTGGTGGAGGGCCTGCTCAATCAGGTCAATCTCTGGGCCGTGCGCAACAAGGCTTTGGCCGGCTATTCCGGCGGCATGCGCCAGCGATTTGGCATCGCGCAGGCGCTCATTGGCGATCCAAAACTGATCATCGTCGATGAACCGACGGCCGGCCTCGATCCCGAAGAGCGCAATCGCTTTTTGAACCTGCTGGCCGATATCGGCCAGGATGTGGTGATCATCCTTTCCACCCATATCGTTGAGGATGTCGCAGATTTGTGCCCGCGCATGGCCATATTGGCCAATGGCAAAATCATTGAGCGCGGCGCCCCCGCCGATCTGATGGAGCGCCTCAAGGGCAAGATTTGGCGCAAGGCCGTGAGCAAAGCCGAACTTGAAGAGCTGCGCGCCCATGCAAGCGTGATCTCCACGCGGCTGTTCGCCGGCACAACGATTGTCAGCGTGCTGGCTGATGCCAGCCCTGGGCCCGGCTTCGCGGCCAGCGAAGGTGGGCTTGAGGAAGTCTATTTCACCGCCATCACGCAATCCAAGCGCGCCGCCTAAGGAAACGTCATGTTCCTATCCATCGCCGGCTTCGAGTTTCGCTATCAATTGCGCCAGCCCTTGTTCTGGATCGCCTTCACGCTGTTTTTTTTGCTGACGTTTGGTGCCACCACGCTGGATAACATTCAGATCGGCGGCGGGGGCAATACCAAAGCCAACAGCCCCTTCACCATCGCCCAAACCTTGCTGGTCATGTCAATATTCGCCATGTTCGTGACCACCGCTTTCGTGGCCAATGTCATTGTGCGCGATGATGAAAGTGGCTTTGGGGCCATCGTGCGGGCCACCAAGGTTTCCAAGTTTTCTTATTTGATCGGGCGGTTTTTGGGGGCCTTCGCCGTCAGCGTTTTGGTCTATGCCGCCGTGCCCTTGGCGATGATGATCGGCGCGGCCATGCCTTGGCTCGATCCCGAAACGCTTGGTCCCTTCCGGCCCGATCATTATGCCTGGATTTTTGGCGTGCTGGTGCTGCCCACTCTGTTTTTGCAGGCCGCTGGTTTTTTCACCGCCGCCACCATCACCCGCAGCCTGATGGGGGCCTATGTTTCCGTGGTGGGCTTTCTGGTGGCTTACATCGTTCTGGGGAATCTCGCGACCAGCCCCGAGCGACGCGAGCTGATCGCCCTACTGGAGCCCTTTGGCGTGGCGGCGTTTGGCAACGCCACCCGGTTTTGGACCACAATCGAGCGCAACACCCAATTGCCGGAACTGGCAGGGATTTTGCTGGGCAACCGCGCATTCGCCATCGCGCTGGGCTTTGCCTTTTTGGGCCTCGCTTTCTTGCTCTTCCGCTTCGAAAAGAAGGGCAAACGGCTCAAGGTTTCGAAAAAGGCTCAAATCGCGGAACTGGCTGCCAGCGGAAAAACCGCGCCCAAAATCGCGCCCGATCCGAAAGCCGGCTTTGGCCAATTGCTGGCGCGCACCCGCTTTGAAGCCATGGGGGCCATGCGCCATCCTGCCTTTCTCGTGTTGCTGTTGCTGGGCTGCCTCAATGCCGTTGGCGGCCTCTTGAGCGCGGCGGAAATCTTCGGCACGCCCATCTATGCCGTGTCGCGCGTGATGATTTCCACCTTGCAGGGGGCATTCACCCTCTTTCCCTTGCTGATCGCCATCTATTATGCGGGCGAATTGGTCTGGCGCGAACGCGACAAGCGCGTCCATGAAATCATCGGGGCCAGCCCCGCGCCGGATTGGTCCTTGATGGTGCCCAAGGTTTTGGCCATCACCTTGGTGCTGACCGCGACGTTATTGGCCGCATCTTTCGTGGCCATGATCATCCAGTTGATCAAACAGGCCCCTTTGATCGAGATCTGGCATTATTTCGCCTGGTATATGCTTCCGGCCAGCGTGGATTTGTTCACCCTCGTCGTGCTGTGCATTTTTGTGCAGGTTTTGGTGCCGAACAAGTTTTTCGGCTATGCGCTGATGATCCTCTATTTGGTGCTCACTTTGGTGGCCAATCAATTGGGGGTCGATCACAATCTGCTCATTTACGGCTCCAGCTCACCCGTTCCGCTTTCAGATATGAATGGGCAGGGCAATTTCGCGGCCGCGGCGGCCTGGTTCCGCGCCTATTGGAGCGCCGTTGCGCTGATCCTGCTGGTGTTCTGCTACGCGCTGTGGAGCCGCGGCGCAGATAGCCGGTTGGTGCCGCGCCTGGCGCGCCTCACCGATCGCCTGCGCGGTGGCCCGGGCCTCATTTTCGGCGGGGCCGCCATTTTGGCCATCGCCCTCGGCGGCTTCATTTTTTACAACACCAATGTCCTCAATCCCTATCGCAACAACAAGGAGGGGGAACTCTTCGCGGCGGCCTATGAAAAGCGCTTTTTGCGCTATGAAAGCCTGCCCCAGCCCAGTATCCGCGATGTGCGTTTTGATTTGCAGCTTTGGCCCAAGCGGGCCTGGCTGGATACGATCGGAGAATACACCCTCGAAAATCGCACCAAGGCCCCGATCGAAACCGTGCATGTGCGCATGGACCGCGACGCCCTGATCGAAAACATGGAGATCGATGGGGCCGGCCGGCCTGAGCGTTTCAAGAAATTCGGCTATTGGATTTTCCCGCTGAACGTGCCCATGCAGCCGGGCGAAACGCGCCAGATGCGCTTTACCACGGGGATTGGCCAAAAGGGGTTCGGAAATGGCGGCGTAACCCGGCGCATCGTGGCCAATGGCAGCTTCCTCAACAATTTCGAATTCGCGCCCGTGATCGGCATGGATCGCGGCGCGGTGCTGGGCGATCGCGCCATCCGCCGCCGCAATGGCCTGCCCCCGGAACTGCGCATGGCCAAGCTGGAAGATGACAGCGCGCGCGCCCACGCTTATCTGCGCAAGGACAGCGATTGGGTCACCGCCAAGATCACGTTGACCAGCGATGCGGATCAAACCGCCATCGCCCCAGGGAAATTGACCAGCGAAACGGTGAAGGATGGCCGGCGCACTTCGGTGTTCATCACCGACGCCCCGGTGCAGAATTTCTTCTCCATCCAATCGGCCCATTACGTGACGGCAAAGGCCAAATGGAATGATGTGGATTTGACCGTCTATTACGATCCGCGTCACAAATTCAATACGGCCCGCATGCTGGATGCGATGAAGGTCTCGCTGGATTATTACAGCACCAATTTCTCGCCTTACCAATTCAAGCAGGCGCGTGTCATCGAGTTTCCGGCTTACGCGAGTTTTGCGCAGGCCTTCGCCAATACCATGCCCTTTTCCGAGGGCATCGGCTTCATCGCGGATAACCGCAACCCCGAAGATATCGATTACGCCTATTATGTCACCGCCCATGAAATGGCCCATCAATGGTGGGGGCATCAAGTCATCGGCGCGGACATGCAGGGCTCAACCCTGCTTTCGGAAACCCTGGCGCAATATTCCGCCCTCATGGTCATGAAAAAAACCTATGGCGAAGATCAGATCCGCCGCTTCTTGAAATTCGAGCTCGATGATTATCTGCGCTCGCGCGGGGGGGATGTGCTGGATGAGCAGCCGCTCTATCGCGTCGAAAATCAACAATACATCCATTACCGCAAGGGCTCGCTGGTCATGTATCTGTTGCAGGATCGCATCGGCGAGGCGGCGGTGAACAGGGCCCTCTCCCGTTTGCTTCAAGCCTACGCTTTCAAGGGCGCGCCCTATCCGCGCTCTATCGATCTGATCGCTTTGCTCCGCGAGGAGGCCGGCGCCCAGAACCAGGATCTCATCACCGATCTCTTTGAGAAAATCACGCTGTTTGATGTGAAGGTCAAAAAGGCCAGCGCCGCGCGCGCCCCTGGCGGCGGTTTTGACATCCGCCTCGAAATCGAGGCCAAAAAGCTCTATGCCGATGGCAAAGGCGAAGAAAAAGAAGCCCCCCTCAACGATATCTTTGATGTCGGGGCCTTCACCGCCGAGCCGGGCAACAAGGCCTTCGCCAAGGCCAACGTGTTGGTGTTTGACCAGCGCCCCATCACATCGGGCACGCAAACCATCACGCTGCACACCGCCACTTTGCCCAGCCATGCCGGGATTGATCCCTACAACAAACGCATCGATCGCAATTCCGGCGACAATGTCATCAAGGTTGAGCCGCCGCCGAAAGCCTGACGCGCTCCATCTCCGATTAACGCGCGATTGACCAAGGCGCGTCATGATTTCTCCGTCGGAGCGAATCATGCAGTTGGAAGATCTCGTCGGGTCCATGGGTGATTGGATCGCGGACGCCGCAATCGTTGCGCAGGCGCGCGGCCACGATGCGCAAGGCCCGTTGGTGTTGTGGTGCAACCAGGCCTATTGCGCCCTCACCGGCGAAGTGCCAGCGCAGATCATCGGCCAGCCCTTGCGCTTGCCGCCGCCGGATGAAACCGCCGCGCAAGACCCGCACGCCGAGCAGCGCGCCCTTAGCGAAGGCCTGCCTATCCAGCAAATGCTGCACGATCGCGGGCCTGATGGCGCGCCGCGCTGGCTGGAACTGACGCTGCGCGCCATCCCCGACGAATTGGGCGCGCCGAGGTTTTGGCTGGCCACCTTGCGGGACGTTTCGGCCCGCCGCGCGCGCGAGCTGCCGGTCATCGGGGACCTGCCCGACCCATCCCGGCCGCCGGCCGGGTGTCGGTTCCACCCGCGCTGCCCGGCGCTGGCTGGCAAAGCGCAGCAACGTACCGGAAAAGGACATCGTCTTGATGGGCTTCTCCCTGGGCGGTGCCGTTGCCGTGGACCTTGCCGCCAAGGACGGCGCGCGCGCCC
>JAKFWI010000213.1 GCA_021731965.1 Hyphomonadaceae bacterium
CGTGTCATCGCCCCAGGGTCAATTCTAGAGCGGATCCCGATTTGACCTATCTCAGGTCAAATCGGGTGAATCCGCTCTACACTAAGTGATTAGACCCGTTCTCGTCCGAAAACCGCGTCACACTTTTCGGGAAAGGGTCTACCTCGCCGCGACAGATCGCAGCGCGCCGCGATCAGTGCGCAACCCCTCAGCGAGCAGAAACGCCAGATCCAAAGCCTGCGCCCCGTTCAGCCGGGGGTCGCAATGGGTATGGTAACGTGAGGATAAATCCTCTTCATTGACCGCCATGGCCCCGCCCAAGCATTCGGTGACATCCTGCCCGGTCATTTCCACATGCACCCCGCCGGGGTAAGCACCCTCGCTGGGCAGGATTTCCATAAAGGTCCGCACTTCGGCCAGGATGCGATCGAACGGGCGGGTTTTGAAGCCACCCGCCGTGACATGCGTATTGCCGTGCATCGGGTCGCAGGACCAGACTACCGCGCGCCCGGCCCGCTGCACGGCCCGCACCAAAAGCGGCAGGCCAGCAGCCGCTTTGTCTGCCCCGAAGCGGGTAATCAAGGTGAGCCGGCCCGCCTCATTCAGCGGATCGAGGATATCGATCAAGCGCAGCAAATCATCAGGCGAAAGCGAGGGCCCGCATTTCAAGCCGATCGGGTTTTTCACCCCACGGGCGAATTCGACATGGGCACCATCAAGCTGGCGCGTGCGATCACCGATCCACAAGAAATGCGCGCTGGTGTCATAATATTGGCCGGAGGTGGAATCCACCCGCGTCATCGCCTCCTCATAGCCCAGCAGCAGCGCCTCATGGGAGGTGTAGACATCCACTTGGCGCATAGCTGGGGAGGATTCCGGGGTAATGCCGCACGCCGCCATGAAATCCAGCGATTCGGTGATGCGATCGGCCAGTTCGGCATAGCGCTTGCCTTGGCTGCTGCCGGCCACGAAGCCAAGCGTCCAGCGGTGCACATTGTGCAGATCGGCATAGCCGCCATTGGCAAATGCCCGGATCAGATTGAGGGTGGCCGCCGATTGCGCGTAAGCGCGCAGCAGGCGGTCAGGATCGGGCGTGCGGGCAGCGGCCGTGAACTCCATGCCGTTAATGTTATCGCCGCGATAAGCCGGCAGGGTCAGGCCATCGCGCGTTTCGGTGGTGTCGCTGCGCGGCTTGGCAAATTGCCCGGCAATGCGCCCAAGTTTCACCACCGGTTTGGCCCCGGCATAGGTCAGCACCACCGCCATCTGCATCAGGGAGCGGAAGGTATCGCGGATGATGTCTGGGTGGAATTCCTTGAAGCTTTCGGCGCAATCGCCGCCTTGAAGCAAAAACGCCTCCCCGCGCGAAACCTTGCCAAGGGCCGCTTTCAGATTGCGCGCCTCCCCGGCGAACACCAAAGGAGGATAGCCGCGCAAAATGGCCTCGACGCCGTCCAGCGCCGCGCGATCCGGGTAATCGGTGGGGATATGGCGTGCGGGACGCGCGCGCCACGAAGAGGGGGTCCAGGCTTGGCTCATGGCCCCAACATAGGCGCAAAGCGCGCCAGATGCGAGGCCTCGCTAGGGTCCAACTTGGGCCCGGCTCGAGCGCGCCAAAGCACATGCGCTTGCGCCCAGCGCCGCGACACCGCTAAGCATAAGAATACATCCCATGGTTTTGGCTTATCTCACCTGCTCCCCGAATGATCGGGATCAAGCGCGCCAGCTCGCTGCCGGGCTTAGCGCAGACGGCGTGCGCGTCGAATTGCTCGATGATGTCGATGATGAAGGCGCGATGGCCTCGACGGAGCGGCGCTGCCTGGTTGCGTTGATTTCCCCCGCCGCAGAGCGCAGCGAACGGGTGCGCAAGCATCTTACGCGCGCACTCAACAATGCTTGGCCCATCGTGCCGGTACAGGTCAGCGCCACCGATACCAGCTCGTGGTTGCGGCTTATGCTGCCAGCGGAATCGGAAATCGACATGCTCCAGGGCATGACGCGCGAATCGCTCACCCTGACAGCCGAGGCGATCCGCTCCGCCAGCTCGGCTGGGCGGGTCATCGCCATGTTGAATATAAAAGGCGGGGTGGGCAAAACTGTGCTGGCGGCCAACGTGTTCGCCGCCGCGCATCTGCTGTCGCGCTGCAGGGTCGCCTTCGTGGATCTCGATCCACAGAGCAATCTCTCGCAATATTTCCTTTCCCCGGCGGAGCGAAACCGCCTGCGCCAAAAAAACCAGACAATTTTTTCGGTGTTCTCCTCGCGCGGGGAATCGGCCTGCGCCCGCGCGGATTTCTCGCAGCTATTGACGCCGCTCAATCGCAAATTTGGTCTTGGCAGCTTCGATTTGCTGGCGGGGGATGATCGCTTGTTCGAATTCACCCTGGATTTGCGCGCCCCGCCTGAAAAAGACGCGGCCTTTTCGCGCTTTCACGCACTGATTGCCGATCTCAAGGCGCGCTATGACGCGGTCGTGCTCGATACCAATCCGTGCGCCACCTTCCTGACGCGCTGCGCCGTGACCGCCGCCGAGCATATCGTCGCCCCGGTCCGGCCCGAGCAATACTCGCTGAGCGGCCTCAATTTGCTGGAATTCGTTACCCGCCAGATCCGCGAGCGCCCTGTGCGCCCAGCGGAATTCACCATTCTGCTTAATGGGGTGGGGGATAGGGTGCGGCTGCGCAATGGCGGCGATCCCGATGCGCTGATCCGCCAGGAGATCAACCAGGCCCCGTTCTTCGGCGCGTCGCTGCTTGAAACTGCCATTCCCTATTCAGGCTTGCTGCGCGCGGCCCCCACGCAGCGCTTTGCCGCCAATCCCATCAACGCCACCGCCATCGCCCGCTTTTCGCAGCGAGCCTTGAAGGAGAGCTTGGCCAGCGCGGCGCAAGCGATTTTGCGCCGGGCCGGCGCGCTGTGAACGCGCATGCGCGCCATGGCGTAGAAAAGCTTCTCGCCATTTTGCACGAGAGCGCGAGCCAAAAGGCCGATTTGCTCGCCCAGGAAATGCGCGTTGCCCGCCGCGAAACCGAGGGGCTGCGCGCGTTTTTGCGCCGCATGGATCGCCAACTTGGCGAAGCCAGCGTCCTCTGCGCGGCCCATGCCTTGCTGGCGCGCCTGCAAAGCGAGCGCGGCGGCAGCGACCGCGTGGTCTAACGCGAATCCGTGCGGGCCCTTGTCCTGGCACCAAGCGCGCGCCACACTCTTGCATGCGCCAAATTTTTATCCTGCTTGCCGTCATTTTCGTTGTTCTCAGCCCGGTGAGGGCCGCAACGCCCGCCGATAGCGTGATCTGGGGCGGCCCGATTTATTCGGGCGGCGAGTCCGGGCGCCCGGTCGCGGCTTTGGCCATCCGCGACGGGCGCTTTGTCGCCATGGGGTCGCGCAGCAAGATCAAGCGGCTGGTGGGGCCCCAAACCCGGATCGTCGAACTGCGCGGCAGCGCGGCCTTCCCCGGATTTACCGATGGGCACGCCCATTTGCACGGCATTGGCGCGCGCGAGCTGGAGCTCAATCTTGAAGGCACGGCCTCGGTGGTGGATTTACGCGCCCGCGTCAGCGCCTGGGCGACGCAGCACCAAGACCCCGTCTTGATCGGCCGCGGTTGGATAGAAACCCATTGGCCCGAAGGCCGCATGCCGGATGCTACCGATCTTGACCCGATCGCGCCCGGGCGGCCTATGCTGTTGGTGCGCGCCGATGGGCATGCTTTGGTGGCGAATTCGGCAGCGCTGCGCCAAGCCGGGATCACGGCCGCAACAGCGGATCCGCCCGGCGGGCGCTTGATTCGCACCGAAGAGGGCAGCCCCAACGGGATTTTGATTGATCGCGCCATGGATTTGGTGGCCGGGCTTTTGCCGGCCCAAACGCCGCAGCGCGCCTCCCTGGCGCTCGATAAAGCCTTGGAAGTCTACCCCGCCTTGGGCTGGACTGGCGTGCATAACATGAGCGTGGACTGGCTGGACGTAACGCTGCTGGAAGCGCGCGCGGCCCAATCGCCTTTGCCGCTGCGCATCTATAACGCGGTAACTCCACAGGCCAGCACCAATCTGTTCGCCTCGGGCAAGCGCTTCAGCCTCGATGGGCGGGTCGTTACGCGCGGCGTTAAGCTCTATGCCGATGGCGCGCTCGGCTCACGCGGGGCGGCCTTATTCGCGCCCTATTCGGACTCGCCCGAAACCAGCGGCTTGATTTTGCTCACCGAGCAGGATCGCGCCATCATGCGCCAAGCCAAAGAGCAGGGCTTGCAGATCGCGGTGCACGCCATTGGTGATCGCGCCAACGCATTGGTGCTTACCGCCTTTGAGGAATTGCTTGGCTGCGGACCGACTGCTGCTCTCGGCACCAATCCCTCAGCCTGCCGCGCGCATCGCTGGCGGATCGAGCACGCGCAAATCCTGCGCCCGGCAGATATCTCGCGTTTCGCGGCCGATGGCGTCATTGCCTCCATGCAGCCCAGCCACGCGATCTCCGATCTCTATTTCGCCCCGAGCCGCCTCGGCGAGGGCCGGATAGACGGGGCCTATGCATGGAAATCCTTGGTGCAATCGGGGGCGATTGTGGTCGGCGGCTCCGATGCCCCGGTTGAGCGCGGGGCAGCCTTGATCGAGTTCTACGCTGCCATCGCCCGCACGGATCTCAAAGGCGCGTCCGGCCCCGATTGGCGCCCCGGCGAGCGGTTAAGCCGGCGCGAAGCGCTGAACCTGTTCACCCTGGCCCCGGCTTATGCCTCTTTCCAGGAAGACGATCTGGGCAGCATCGCCATCGGCAAACGCGCGGATGTTTCGGTGTTCAGCGTTGATCTGATGAGGGCCAAGCCCGCCGAGATTCTGCAGGGGCACGCGGTGTTGACCATGGTCGGCGGGAAGGTGGCCTACCGCGCCAAGGGCTGGTGAGCCAAGATCATCGCCTCCAGCGCCGCGCGGGCGGTGTGCGACTGTTCGATCGGCAGCATATGCCCGCTACTTGCCACGGTTTCGATCACGATGTCGGGCCGGCGCGCCGCCACGATGGAAACCGAGCGCGGCAAAAAGGTTGAGCCCCTTTCCGCCCGCAGTGCGTGAATGGGCCCCAGATACCGCTTTAGCGCCGCAAACGGCGCATGGCCCTGCGCTGCGAAGGTGGCTGCCTCAAAAGCGGGGCTGCAGGCCAATTCCACACCGCCATCTCCAGCAGGGCGCAGTCCATCGCCGAGATAATCGCGCAAGGCCTCGGAGCTGAAGCTAGCGAACACGCCGCGGCCGGTCAGCCGCTGCATCGCCTCCTCAAGGCTGGCAAAATGCGCGCGCCGCTTGGCCACTTTCCGCATCGGCCCCCAGCGGCGGCGCAAAAAGCTGGCCCCCGGTGCACGGCCCAACATATAAAACAAGGGCAGCAAAATCACCGGCTCGATCAAACACAGTGCGCGCACGCGCTGCGGCCGTTGGGCCGCCGCCAACAGCGCCACCGTCGCACCCATCGAATGGCCAGCCAGCAAAATCGGGCCTTGGACGTGCCGGTCCATCAACTCCAGCACGTCTCGGCAGTGAATCTCCCAAGAAGAATAACCGCCCATCGTGGTGAGAAGCGTGCTGCAGCCATGGCCGCGCAAATCCACTGCCAAGACGCTACCAAGGCCGTGTATCGGCTCCAGCACGCGCCGATAAGTGCGCGCATTAAAGCCCGTGGCATGCAGGAAAATCATCGTCGGCGGCGGCCCCGCTTGGCTCCCGAAGCGCAAGCC
>JAKFWI010000185.1 GCA_021731965.1 Hyphomonadaceae bacterium
GCCGATTTTGCGCTTTCGGGCAGGAGAGGCCCAGTTCGCGTAGCGGTGCTACGGGGGCTGGGACACGACGAACCCGAAGCCGAAATCGGCCGCATCCCTCTAGGACGGCAGGATTTTTTGTCCTGAGGGCGTCGCCGGTCTGGCCCGATGCCCCGCATCGCGCTGCACCCGGCTCCTGCTCAGGAAGAGCAAAAAATTCTTGCCGTCGCGGCCGCGCTGGAGTTCTTCAACAGCCTGCTAGGAGCGCATTCCCATGTCCATTTATGAGCGCTATGTTTTGCCAGCTTTGGTGACCTGCGCCTGCGGGCAGCGGCCCTTTCGGGCGTTGCGCCAGGGCTGTGTGCCGGCCGCCGAGGGCGTGGTGCTGGAATTGGGCTTTGGCGCTGGCCTCAATTTGGCGCATTATGATCGCGCCAAAGTCAAAAAGCTCTTCGCGCTGGAGCCTGCGCCGGGCATGCTGACGCGGGCGCGCCGGGTGGCGGCGAACTCCCCTTTCCCCGTTACGGTGCTAGCAGAGACCGCCGAGGCGCTCTCGCTCGGCCCCGCCAGCGTGGATACCGTGTTGGTGACCTTCTCGCTCTGCACGATACCCGATGCGGCGGCGGCGCTGGAGGGCGCGCGGCGCGCGTTGCGCCCTGGCGGCAAGCTAATCTTTCTGGAACATGGCCTCGCGCCCGATGCCAAGGTCGCGCAGACGCAGCGACGCCTCCAACCCTTCTGGGGGCGCATAGCGGGCGGCTGCCACCTCAACCGCGACATCCCAGCCCTGATCCGCGCCGGCGGCTTTACCATCGATCGGCTCGATAGCGCCTATTTGCCCAAGGCCCCGCGCTTTTCGGGCTATATCTATAGCGGCTCGGCGCGGGGTGGCTAGAAAGCGCATTCAGGAAAAGTGGACTTGCGGTTTTCCGTCCGAATGCGCGCTAGAAGCCTGTGCCTCTATTGTCCCTGATGAACCAGAAGCTTGTCCCTGAAGTGAACCAGTTATGAGACAAACTTCTGGTCCAGGAAACTAAGCAGGGATCAGCCGGCGGCGGCCGGACCCATGACAAAAGCGTTCAGCTTATTGCCATCGAGATCGCGCCAATAGCCGGCGTAAAATCCCGGGAAACGCTCACCCGGAGGGCCTTCGCAAGGGCAGCCCAAGGCGCGGGCCGTGGCATAAAGCCGATCCACATGGGCGCGATCCTTGGCGGAAAACGCCACCATCATGCCATTGCCGACAGAGGCCGCGGCCCCATCGGCGGGCTTGGCGGCAATCACCCCAAGTTGGCCCGTCGCCGGATTGCCCCAAGCAATGACGCGCTCATTTTCCATGACGCGCTTATAGCCGAATTCGGCCGCGAACGTATCGTAATAGGTGCCCGCGCGGGCGAGATCGTTGGTGCCGATGGTTACATAACCCAGCATGCGCTTCCTCCAGAACGGCGCGGCCGATGCGCGCGCCTCGGCACGATATAACCGCCGCCTGCGCCCAGCACAACGCTCGGCGCTGCAGGGCATCATGCGTTAGCCCGGCTAAAGCGGCCTCAGGACGGCAGCTTTTTCTGAAACAGCGTGTCCAAGGCGAAGCGATCCTCCGCCCGGAAAGCCAGCAAGACCAGGCTGGCGGCGGCAATGCCCAAAGACGGGAAGAACAGCACCTGGCGCGTTTGTTCGTTCAGCAAATACAGCCCGAGCGGATCGAGTAGATAGCGCCAAATCGCCAGCGCGCCAAACACCAGCACCAGCGCCTGCAAGGGCAAGGTGAAGCGCCGCAACAGGCCAAGCACCACCAGGAGCCCAAGCAAGGCTTCGGCCGCACCCAAGGGGCGCTGTAGGGCACCAGACGAGAAAAGCCCGAAATAATACTTATCCGAGACATGGATGGCCGCATCCGGGGCACCAAGCTTGATCAAGCCCCAAATGATCAGCAACATCCCGCACGCAATGCGTAAAAAAGCCAACGAGCCCGCTTTCACGTTTCTCTCCCCATTTTTGCGCCATTTTTTGGCGACCTTTGCGTCATTATGAGCAGTCCACTCGATTCCGCCAAGCGAATTATCCTCAAGATCGGCACCAGCCTGGTGGTGCGCGACGGCGTGGCCCATGCGCCGTGGTTGGCGCGTTTGGCCGCCGATGTGGCGCTGTGGCGGCGCTCAGGCAAAGCCGTGGTGGTGGTTTCATCAGGGGCGGTGGCGCTGGGCCGCGGCGTGCTGGGCCTCAGTTTGCCCTTGCGCCTCGAGGAAAAGCAGGCCGCCGCCGCGGCCGGCCAGGCCAAATTGATGCAGGCCTGGGAAAGCGCTTTTGCGCCCCATGGCATACCGGTGGCGCAAGCCTTGCTGACGCCGGATGATACCGAGCAGCGCCGTCGCTGGCTCAATGCCCGCGCCACTTTTGAGATTTTGCTGAGCCACGGGGCGGTGCCCATCGTCAATGAAAACGACACGGTGGCGACGCAGGAATTGCGTTATGGGGATAATGATCGCTTGGCCGCGCGCGTCGCGCAGCTTTTGGGGGCTGAGGTGCTGGTTTTGCTTTCGGATGTGGACGGGCTTTATGATCGCGATCCGCGCAGCGATCCCGGCGCGCGCCATATCGCGCAGGTTAGCGCGATCAGCCCGCAGATCGAGGCCATGGCCGGTGGGCCCAATGCGCGCTCCGGAATGGGCAGTGGCGGCATGCGCACCAAGCTGGAGGCGGCAAAAATCGCTTGGCAGGCCGGCTGCGCGACGGCCATCACCCTTGGGGATGCCGATGCCCGCCCGCTGACCCGCTTGGCGCAAGGCACGCGCGCCACTTGGGTGTTGCCCGCCGCAGCGCCGCATTCGGCCTACAAAGCCTGGCTGGCCGGCACGCTGTTGCCCGCTGGGGATTTGCAGGTGGATGCGGGTGCCGCGGCGGCGCTGCGCGCTGGCAAAAGCCTTTTGGCGGCCGGCGTCACCGCAATTAGCCCGGCCTTCGAAAAAGGCGATGCCGTGCGCGTATTCGATCCCGCCGGGCTGGAAATCGCCCGCGGTTTGGTTCGCTACGATGCCGAAGAAGCCCGACTGCTGATCGGGCGGCGCTCGGATGAGATCGAAGCGGCGCTGGGCTATCGCGCCTCCCCGGTGCTGATCCACGCCGATGATCTGGCTCTGCTGGGGCGGCCATGAGCGAAAACTTGGCGCAGGTGCTAAGCATGGGCGCGCAAGCCCGCATTGCCAGCCGGCTTGTGCGCGTCGCGCCCGCTCAGCAGCGCACCCGGGCCCTTGCGGCTATGGCCCGGCGCGTCCAAGCGGCCGGCGCGGACATCCTCGCCGCCAACGCCGCCGATGTGCAGCAGGCGCGCGCGGCCGGGCAGAGCGAAAGCTATCTCGATCGCTTGCAGCTCGATCCCCCGCGGCTCGCGGCGATGGTGGAGGCGCTGGGCACGATCGCGGCCGCGCCCGATCCAGTCGGCGTTACGCTGTCGCGCTGGCGGCGCCCCAATGGGCTCGATTTTGCGCGTGTGACCACGCCAATCGGGGTGATCGGCGTGATTTTTGAGAGCCGGCCCAATGTCGCAACCGACGCGGCAGCGCTTTGCCTGCGCGCGGGAAATTGCGTGATCTTGCGCGCCGGCTCGGATAGCCTGGCCAGCGTGCAGGCATTGACCACCGCTTTGCGCGAGGGCCTGGCGGATGCGGGTCTGCCGCGCGACTGCGTCCAAAGCATCGCCACGCCCGATCGCGCCGCCGTGGGCCTGATGCTGGAGGGGCTCGGCGGGGCCCTCGACGTGCTCATTCCGCGCGGCGGCAAAAGCCTGGTCACGCGGGTGCAGAGCGAGGCGCGCGTGCCAATTTTCGCGCATCTTGAGGGGCTCTGCCACACCTACATCCACGCCGATGCGGATGCCGATAAGGCGCTGGCCATCACGCTCAACGCCAAGCTGCGGCGCGTATCCGTATGCGGTGCCACCGAAACCTTGCTGTGCGATGCCGCCATCGCACCGCAAATGTTGCCGCGCATCGCGCAGGCCTTGCACGCAAGCGGCTGCCAATTGCGCGGGGATGCGGCGGCGCAGGCCCTCCACCCCATGCAAGCAGCGCAGGAGGAGGATTGGCGCACCGAATATCTCGCACCTATTTTGGCCATCAAAGTGGTGGGCGATCTTGACGCGGCCATGGCCCATATCGCGCAGTATGGCTCTGGCCACACCGATGCCATCGTCACCGAAAATGCCCTGGCCGCGCAGCGCTTTTGCGCCGAAGTCGATAGCGCCATCGTTCTCGTCAACGCCTCCACCCAGTTTGCCGATGGCGGCGAGTTTGGGTTTGGCGCGGAGATCGGCATCGCCACCGGCAAATTGCACGCCCGCGGGCCAGTGGGGGCAGACCAGCTGGTCACCTTCAAATATGTGATCCACGGGACGGGGCAGACACGCGCTTAGCCCGACTTACTCAATCAGCAAGCGCCCGTCCGATCCGCACCACGCCAAGCGCCGGCCCAGCCAAGGCCGCGCCAATCCTTGCGCCAGTAAGCGCTCGCCCAAGTCCTGGCCATCCACCAGGATGCGCGCCAAGGTGCGCCCATAGCGATCGGTGCGGCCAGACGGCCGCGCCTGGACGATGCGCGCTTCGGCCAAGAGCCGGCGTGCCTCACTGGTGGCGCGCGCGGCAAAAGCGCGCTCGGCCTGGCATTTGGCGCGATCGTCGCTCTCGGCCGTGTCGATATTGGTGAGCCGAAACCGCTCCCCCGTGCTGCGATCCTGGAGGGTATCGCCATCGATGGCATAGGGGCGGCTCAGCGTGATGACATCGGCCGGCGCAGCCAGGCTCACACTTTGCGGCACGGCGGCGCGGCGCTCATAGGTCTCTGCGGCAAAACTCTCCATCGGAAACCCGCTCTGGATGATCAAAATACCAAGCAACGCGCACAAGGTGAGCATGTTCGGCGCTAAAGCATCGCAGGCAAAATCCGAGCCGGATTTTGTTGGGCCCGCTGATCTAAAACTTTGAATTGGCGCATTTTCGGGCACAAAACCGCGACTACACCCAAGATCAAGTCCGGGGCAGGCTTTTTGTTGAAAATGCGCTGGCAGGCGTGTGTGCCTATTGGGCCAAGCATAGAGCCGGCGGCGAAAGGGAATCCATCTCGACATCGATCACCCGCAATTCCGCGCGCAAATGCGCTGGGTCACTACAGATGAGTTTCGTTAATTTTAAATTAATTATCCAATTAATAGCCGCGTTTTACCGCTAATGCAATTTACCGCTTCATGATTAACTACCAAAGCAAATTTGTCGCTTGGCCGCATCACCTGATCATATCACTTGACTTGCGCAAACATCTTCGCGTGGCGAAGCTGGCGATAGTTGTGCATGTTAGCGATAGGCGCGCGCCGCAGGCAAACGGCGCTCAATTTTAACGACTTGCTATTCCCGCTTCCATGCCAGCCAATGGTGGGAAGGCCTATACGGGCCCAACCAAGCGCGCCTCAACAATCCGCCCCAGGAGATGCCTCCAATGCCCAAAACCCACGCCGCACCCATCGCTTTGGCCCTGGCAGCGGCGTGTTTGCTTGCTCCGACGCCGGCGGCAGCCCGCGTTTTGATCTATTCCGCGGAGCTGAGCGGCGCGAACGCCTCGACCGATACCGGCTCCTCCGCGACCGGCCAGGCGCGCATCAGTGTCG
>JAKFWI010000214.1 GCA_021731965.1 Hyphomonadaceae bacterium
ATTCAGGAAAAGTGGAGTTGCGGTTTTCCGTCCGAATGCGCGCTAACTTATTGAATCAGCGCATTCAGGAAAAGTGGCCTTGCGGTTTTCCGTCCGAATGCGCGCTTAGTTATTGAATCAGCGCATTCAGGAAAAGTGGAGTTGCGGTTTTCCGTCCGAATGCGCTCTAACTTATTGAATCAGCGCATTCAGGAAAAGTGGCCTTGCGGTTTTCCGTCCGAATGCGCGCTTAGTTATTGAATCAGCGCATTTTTCTAATCAGAAATCGACTTCGATTTCTTTGAAAATGCTCTTGCGCATGTCATGGCGATGGCAACTGGCGCGCTCCTCTGGCAAACAGTGCTTCGATAGGCAAGTGATTCATAACCCATGAACCCCCGTTTCGTTTCAATCTAGCCGGCAGCGCGTGATGGCCCCTGTTTTGGTCTGGCTCAGGCAGGATTTGCGGCTGGCGGACAATGCCGCTTTGGCGGGTGCCATCGCCAGCAACCGCCCTGTTTTGTGCGCCTATGTGCTCGATGACGAAGCGCCCGGCCAATGGCGCATCGGCGGTGCCGCGCGTTGGTGGCTGCATCACAGCTTGCGGGCGCTGGCGGGTGCCTTAGAATCCTGCGGGGCCACCCTGGTGCTGCGGCGCGGTCCAGCGGGGGTGGAAATCCCGCGCCTGGTGGCGGAAATCGGTGCCGCGGCGGTTTACTGGAATCGCTGCTATGAGCCCTTCGCGCTCGCCCGTGATGCGGCGCTCGCCCGCTCGCTGCTGGCCGGCGGCGTGGAGGCCAAAAGCTTTCGCGGCGCGCTGATGTTCGAGCCCGACGCGGTGCAGACCAAGTCCGGGGAGGCTTTCAAGGTGTTCACGCCGTTTTGGCGGGCATGTTTGGCCCTGGGCATAGACCGCGCGCCGCGCTCAGCACCCAATAGCATCCCCTCCTGGGAGGGGGCGATCAGCAGTGACGCGCTTGAGGATTGGCGGCTGACACCGCGTGCGCCCGATTGGGCCAGCCAGTTCGGGACGGATTGGCGGCCCGGCGAGGCCGGCGCGCGTGCGGCGCTCGAGGCTTTCATCAGCGCACGCCTGGAGCGCTATGCCGAAGCGCGCGATCATCTCGGCGAAGGGGGCACGTCCCGGCTATCGGCGCATCTGCATTTCGGCGAAATCAGTCCGTTGCAAATCTGGGCTAAGTTGCCGGAGGCGGGGCGCGGGCGCGACAAATTCCTCGCAGAGATCGGCTGGCGCGAATTTTCCTACCAGCTGCTCAGCCAATTTCCTACTTTGCCCGAAAGGAATTGGCGCGCGCAATTCGATGCCTTTGCCTGGCGGGACGATAAGCTGGCACTGAAGGCCTGGCAGCGCGGCCAAACGGGCTATCCGGTGGTGGACGCAGCCATGCGCGAGCTTTGGCAAACGGGCAGCATGCACAATCGTGCCCGGATGATCGCCGCGTCTTTCTTGATCAAGCATTTGCTGATCGATTGGCGGCGCGGGGCCGCTTGGTTTTGGGATACCCTGTTGGATGCGGATTTGGCCAACAATTCAGCGTCCTGGCAATGGGTGGCTGGCTCGGGTGCCGATGCCGCCCCCTATTTTCGCATTTTCAACCCCGTGACGCAGGGGGAGCGCTACGATGCGGATGGGGTCTATGTCCGCCGCTGGCTGCCCGAGTTGGCGCTGCTGCCGGATGCCTTCATCCACAAACCCTGGGCCGCCCCCGAGGGGGTTTTGCGCGCCGCCGGGGTGCGTTTGGGCGTGAACTACCCGCCGCCGATCATCGACCATGCGCAGGCCCGGGCACGCGCGCTGAGCGCATTCGCGGCGATTTGAGGGCAAATGCAGTCCGGCTCTGCGGTGCGCTGCTTATTCGGGCAGCGCCACTGCGATGGCGCTTTCCTCCGCGCATTGATGCGCAAAATCGCGAAACGCCAAACTGGTATCGGGATTGGATTCAGCGAAACCGTCGCTGATCACAAGGCGGGCCGTGGAGGTCGTGGCGATGCTCGCGAGCAGCTCTGCCGTCAGTGGCAAGGCCATCTCCACCAATTCGGGGTGGGCGGCATCGATCGCCACTACGCCGGGAAAGCGCGCGCCTGAGGCGATGAATTCGCCGGGCCCCGCCTTGGCATAAGGGCCAAGCTGGGATGCAGCAGCGCTTACCCGCAACAGCTTGGGGCCCGTCTCGCAGTGCAAAGCAAAGCCATGCGGCGCGCCAGGGGCCGCATCTTGCGCGCCCGCATCGACCAGTGAGACCGAGCCCGGCGCATCGGTCAATTCCAGCCCCGGGACTGATGCTTCCTTCGGCACCGAGGCCTCGGTCTGGGCAGATTGCGGCGCTTTGCCGGCGGGGTTGCAAGCGGCGAGCCCCAACACGGCAAGGCTCAACAACACATGGCGCATGACGCTTCCTTCCAAACGCCGGGCGGCGGTCAGCCTTTGGGCTTCAGTACGATTTTGCGGTAGCGCGCCAGCAACGCCGTCTGGCGGGTGGCGAGCGAGGCTTCCTGGCCGGAGATGAACACATGTTCGGCAGCACTGGTCACTTCCAGGGGGTCCCCGTCCCAGACCACGACATCTGCGATGGCCCCAACGCTCAGCCGGCCAAGCCCGCGCTGGCCGAACAGATCAGCCGGGGCGGCCGTGATCGCCGCGAAGGCATCTTCCCAGCGCATGCCATTGGCGACGGCATTGCCCGCGTATTGCGAGACCAAGCGCGCCTGGAAGGCCTCATCGCCACCTGGCATCAGTCCAATCGACACTTTGACGCCGGCCGCCTTCAGCAAGGCCGCGTTATCGAGTCGCGCACCGAGTTGCTCGAAGCTTTGCGGCAAAGCGTTCATCGGATCGATCAGCACTGGAGTGCCGCTTTGCGCCAGCTGGCTGGCGACGCGCCAGCCCTCCGTCGCGCCAATGATGGCGATCTTCAAGGCCGTGTGGCGGCGCTTCAGCGCCATCACCTGCAGAAGATCGGCTGCGCGCTCGGCCCGGATCAGCAACAGGCCCTCGCCGCGCGCAAACGGGGACAAGGCTTGCGCGTCCAGCTCACTTAGGATCAAGCCGGTTTGGCCGCCGCGATAGCGCGCGGGATAGCTCGCGGCGTCATCCAGCGCGGCCTCCAGCGTGGGCCA
Source organism: Hyphomonadaceae bacterium (assembly GCA_021731965.1). Taxonomy (GTDB): domain Bacteria; phylum Pseudomonadota; class Alphaproteobacteria; order Caulobacterales; family Aquidulcibacteraceae. The sequence goes on from JAKFWI010000214.1 coordinate 3,118, forward strand.
AAGCGAGGTGCGGCTGCCATGGGCCTGGCTGGCCCCGCGCTCCCCCGCATCCAGCAGGATAAAGGCTTGCGGCGCGGCGATGGAATCGGGGGCCCCATCGAGGCGCACCACCGCCCCGCGGCCAGAGAACAGCCCGCCTTCGGGCGCGATGGCCGCGCGGGTGACGCCGGCCGCGCGTGATACGCTGACGGAGGCCGAGGCGGGGTTGAAGGCCGGGCCGGCATCTAGCGCGGCACCGATCGCATCCGCGCCCTCGGTGCCGATATCGCTGGAATCGTCGAGGCCGATATCGGCCAAGCCAACCCGCGTCAGCCCCGCGAACAGCCCAGGCGTGACCCATTTGCCGGTGGCATCGATGCGCTGGGCACCGGCGGGCGCGGCGACGCGCTTGCCCACCGCGGCCACCTTGCCATCGGTGATCAACACGTCCCCACTTTCCAGCATTGGGCCGGCATTGGTGACGACCTTGCCGCCAGAGATCAAAACGCTTTCGGCCCAGGCTGGGCTGCTCAGCAGGCCAAAGGCCAAGGCGATGGCAATGCGCGCGCGGATCATGGGGCGCTCCTGCGATTGGGTTGGGCCAGCTCGAAATCAGCCAGCGGGCGGGCATCTTCACCGGTGCGATCAAAGACTTTGGCACCATCGATGAAAATGGCTTCGGCTTTGGCGTAGACCGAGAGCGGATCACCGGACCAGAGCACGACGTCCCCGGCTTTTCCGGCATCCAACGTGCCGGTGGTTTCCAAAATGCCCAGCGCCTTGGCTGGATTGGCGGAAAGCCAAGTCCAGGCATCGCCGCGCGTGACGTTCAGGCCCGCCCTGCGCCCATCCGCGAGCGCCTTGGCCGCTTCCTGGTTCAAGCGCTGGATGCCCAATTCGCTATCGGAATGCACGATGGCGCAAGCCCCAGCGGCTTGCACCAAAGCGATGTTTTCGTCGATCTGGTCATAGGCTTCCAGCTTGAAGCCCCACCAATCGGCCCACATCGCCGAGCACACGCCCTCGCGCGCCAGGATATCCGCCACTTTATAGCTCTCGACCGCATGGTGAAATGCCGTGACCTTGAAGCCAAACTCCCGCGCCATATCCAGCACCTGGATCATTTCATCGGCCCGGTAGCAGTGATTTTCCAGGAGAATCTCCCCGGTCAGCAGGCCAACCAGGGTTTCCTTTTCCAGATCCCGATCGGGCGGGGTGGGGGCATCGCCATCGCCGCCCTTTTTGCGCTTGCCGCCAGGGGGGCCTTCGAACTCCTCAACCTTTTTGGCGTAATCGGCCCAGGCGCGCTGGTAAGACTGTGCCTCCAGCAAGGCCTTGCGATAGCCCGCGAAATTGCCCATCCGCGTTGCAGGGGAAGTGCCTTGTTCGCCATAGACCCGCTTCGGATTTTCCCCGCAGGCCATTTTCAGGGAATAGGGCGCGCCCGGAAATTTCATGTCCTGGACGGAGCGCGCATGCACGTTTTTGAGCGTCACGCCGCGCCCGCCAAACAGATTGGCGGAGCCGGGCAGAACGTGCAACGAAGTGACACCGCCTGCCAGCGCCCGGTAAAAGCCCGCATCTTGCGGCCATACGCTATGCTCGGCCCACATATCGGCGGTGACAGGCTCAGTGGCTTCATTGCCGTCGCTGGTGGAATCGATCGATGGGGAGGGGTAGACGCCCAGATGGCTATGCACGTCGATAATGCCGGGGGTGACCCATTTGCCCGTCGCGTCGATCAAGATCGCGCCTACCGGCAGCGGCAGGCCTTCGCCGATCGCCTGGATTTTACCATCGGCGAGCACCACGTCGGCGCGATATTCGCCGCCTTTCCCATCCAGCACCATGCCCCCGCGCAACAAAATGGGCGCAGATGCGGCGCGCACATAGGTTGAGGGATAGGGGTTGCGGTTCCAGGTGGTCGCTATGGCGGCCAAAGCCGTGTTCGAAAACAACAGGGCCAAAGCACCTGCCAGGACAAAACGTTGCATGATGTATCTCCCTGAACGAGGCTAGCTAACCTCCATCCCCTCCGCAAGCGCTTGTGGATAAATGCAGCCAACAAATGGTTGCAAGGCGCGCGTCTTTGCTTAAGCTGACACTTTGCTAATCCCTCACAATCCTGAGCGTGCCTGAGCAGGGGCACCAGAAAGTTGCCGATCTTGGCCATTGCCTTCACGCCGACCAGCAAGGGCCCAGCGGGTACCAGCCAAGCCAACACGCGCGCGCTGCAAGTGCTCGTAATTGCGGTGTTCTTTCTATTTGGCGGGATCACCAACCTCAATGATGTTCTCATTCCAAAATTGAAGGGTCTGTTCCAGCTCAACAACGCCAATGCGGCCTTGGTGCAATTCGCCTTTTTCACCAGTTACGCGATTTTCTCCATTC
>JAKFWI010000174.1 GCA_021731965.1 Hyphomonadaceae bacterium
CAAAAGCTCTTGGCCAAGACCAAGATGGCCCTGGGGCAGATCGATATCATCGAACTGAACGAAGCCTTTGCCGCGCAAGCTTTGGCGGTGATGCGCCAATTGGGCCTGCCGGACGATGCCGCCCATGTGAATCCCCATGGCGGGGCCATCGCCTTGGGCCATCCCTTGGGCATGAGCGGCGCGCGCCTCGCCATCACCGCAACGGAGGAATTGCAGCGCAGCGGCGCGCGATACGCGGTCTGCACCATGTGCATCGGCGTCGGTCAGGGCATTGCCATGCTGATCGAGCGGGTGTGATTGATCGCCGAGGCACCAGGGCATAAGATACGCCGATTGCGGAGTCACTTGCATGTACACCACGGATTTGAGCCGCGTCGGCAAGTCTGGGCTGGAGGCGCCGGCACGGGTCGAGCCAGCCGCTTTGCTGGAAAAGTTTGAAGCGCGCGTGGCGGCCGATGATTTCATCGAGCCCAAGGATTGGATGCCGGAGGCTTATCGGCGCACGCTGATCCGCCAGATCAGCCAGCACGCGCATTCGGAAATTGTCGGCATGCTGCCCGAAGGCAATTGGATCAGCCGCGCGCCCAGTTTGCGGCGCAAGGCCGTTTTGCTGGCCAAGGTGCAGGATGAAGCGGGCCACGGCCTCTATCTCTATTGCGCCGCCGAAACCCTGGGGGCCAGCCGCGACGAGATGACCGAGGCGCTGCTGGCCGGGCGGGCCAAGTATTCCACGATTTTCAACTATCCCACTTTGACCTGGGCCGATATGGGGGCCATCGGCTGGCTGGTGGATGGCGCGGCTATCATGAACCAGGTGCCGCTGCAGCGCACCTCTTACGGGCCTTACGCCCGGGCCATGGTGCGCATCTGCAAGGAAGAAAGCTTTCACCAGCGCCAGGGCTATGAAATCATGATGGCCATGTGCGCGGGATCGCCCGCGCAAAAGCGCATGGCTCAAGATGCGCTGGATCGCTGGTGGGCCCCGGCCTTGATGATGTTTGGCCCGCCGGATGAAAACTCGCCCAACACGGCGCAATCCATTCGCTGGCGCATCAAGCGCGAAACCAATGATGAGCTGCGCCAGCGCTTCGTTGACGCGACCGTGCCGCAGGCGCAGGCTTTGGGCCTGACCATCCCCGATCCCGATCTGCGCTGGAACGAAGCCAAAGGCGGCTATGATTTCGGCGCGCTGGATTGGGAAGAGTTTTACGCCGTGGTGCGCGGCGAGGGCCAAGTGGCCAAAGAGCGCATGGAGGCGCGCCGCAAGGCCTGGGAGGATGGGGCCTGGGTGCGTGACGCGGCCATCGCCCACAGCGCGAAGCGGGCCAAAGCCGCGGAGGCCGCCTGATGCCAGCATCCACCGGCGATTTCGCGCTTTGGGAAGTGTTTGTGCGCGTCAAAAACGGGCTCAACCATCGCCATGTCGGCAGCGTGCACGCGGCGGATGCGCGCATGGCCATCGAGGCGGCGCGCGATGCCTATACCCGGCGGATGGAAGGGATCAGCCTGTGGGTTTTGCCGTCCGCGGCGATCGTCGCCAGCGATCCTGCCGAGGCAGATGCTTTATTCGCACCGGCGCAGGATAAGGTCTATCGCCACCCGACCTTCTATTCCGTGCCGGATGGGGTCTCGCACCTGTGAGCCCGATCGCGCGCTATGCGCTGCGTCTGGGCGATGATGCGCTCATTCTGGGCCAGCGCCTGGGCGAATGGACGGGCCATGCCCCCAGCCTGGAACTCGATCTGGCGCTGGCCAATTTCGCGCTCGATCTGATTGGCCAGGCCACATATTTGCTGGGCCAAGCCGCAGCGGAGGAGGGCAAGGGGCGCGATGGCGATTCTCTGGCGTTTCACCGGGATGTGTTCGACTTTTGCAATTGCCTGATGGTGGAGCAGCCCAACGGGGATTTCGCCCGCACCATTGCCCGGCAAATGCTGTTTTCCACTTTCCAGAACGCCTTCTATGAGGCGCTTTCCGGCTTGACGGCTTCGCCCTTGGCGCCCTTGGCGCAAAAGGCCAAGAAGGAAACCGCGTATCACGCGCGCTTCGCGCAAGATTGGGTGGTGCGCCTGGGCGACGGCACGCCCGAAAGCGCGGCGCGCATGGCTGAGGGCCTGGCCTGGCATTGGCGCTTCGTGGACGAATTGTTTGAGATGGATGGGCTGGAACAAGACTTGTGCGCTGCGGGATTGGCAGTGGATAAAGCCAAGCTGCGCCCGGCTTTTGACGCGCGCGTAGCAGAGGTTTTGGCCCAGGCCAAGGTGCAGGCCCCGGCCGCGCATCGCCCAGTGTCGGGTGGGCGCAAGGGTAACCATTCCGAGCATCTGGGCCATTTGCTGGCGCAGATGCAATTCTTGCCGCGGGCTTATCCAGGGGCGGTTTGGTGAGCAGCCTGCTGGAGATTTTGAGCACGGTGGCGGATCCGGAAATCCCGGTGCTTTCTATCGTGGATCTGGGCATTGTGCGGGCCGTGCAGGCTGATCGCGTCACCCTGACGCCGACCTATACCGGCTGCCCCGCCACCTTGGCGATTGAGGCCGCGGTGCGCGCCGCTCTGGATCAAGCTGGGCATCAGGCGGTGGCCATTTGCACGGTTTTGGACCCACCCTGGACCAGTGATTGGATCAGCCTGGCTGGGCGCGAAAAGCTGCGTGCTTATGGCATCGCCCCGCCGGTGAGCCGCGGTATGCCGGCTTGCCCCTTGTGCGGCGCGGCGCAAACCGAAGAGGTTTCGCGCTTCGGCTCCACCCCGTGCAAAGCCTTGTGGCGATGTTTGGCCTGTGCTGAGCCTTTCGATCTGTTCAAATGCCATTGAGGCGGCCGTGCAATTTCATTCCTTAACCATCGCGGAAATCCGCCGTGAAACCGCCGAAGCGGTGTCTTTGCTGCTCGATATGCCGCCGGCGCTGGCGGGCCAGTTTCACTTTGCCGCAGGCCAGTATCTGACCTTTTGCGCGCAGATCGGTGGCGAGGAAGTGCGGCGCACCTATTCCCTCTGTGTGGCCCCCAGCGCCGGAGAATGGCGCGTTGCGGTCAAGGAGATCACGGGCGGCGTGTTTTCGCGTTTCGTCAACCGGGAGCTGCGCGTTGGCGATGTTCTCCAGGTGGCACCGCCCATCGGGCGCTTCACGTGGGATTTCCAGGCCGTGCCGGCGGGGCGCTATCTCGCCTTTGCGGGCGGATCGGGGATCACGCCGATCTTGAGCCTGATCAGCACGGCGCTGGAAAAGGGGCCTGATTGCCGCTTCACTTTGGCTTATGGCAATCGCGATGCCCGCTCGATCATGTTTCTGGAAACCTTGGCGGCGCTGAAGGATCGTTATCTCGATCGCCTGCAGGTGCTGCACATCCTCGACAGCGAGGCGAGCGAGTTTGCGCTGTTCAACGGCCGGCTCGATCGCGCCAAATGCGATGAAATCCTGGCGCTGTTGGGCGATGCGGCGGGGCTGAGCGCGGCGTTCATCTGCGGGCCGGGCCCGATGATGGATGCCGCGGAAGCGGCGTTGATCGGGCAGGGATTGCCCAGTGAGCGCATCCTGATCGAACGCTTCACCGCCGGCGCGCCCAGCGCCGTGGCGGCGGCAGCGGTGCAAAGCCTGGCCCAGCAGGCCGAAGGCACTGAGCTGATCATTATCCATGAGGGGCGGCGGCGTAGTCTGCGCTTTGAGGCGGCCAAAGGCTCGGTGCTTGAGCACGCCACCATTGCTGGCATTGCCGCGCCTTACGCGTGCAAAGGCGGGGTCTGCGGCACTTGCCGCGCGCGGGTGATATCGGGCCGGGCGACGATGGTGCAAAACTATGCGCTGACGGCTGAAGAGGTGGCGCAGGGTTATATCCTCACCTGCCAAGCCGTGCCGATCGGTGATGGCGTGGTGGTGGATTACGAGGGCTAGCGCATTTTCAAAGAAATCGAACCCGATATCTGATTCGAAAAATGCTCTGATTCAATAAGTTAGAGCGCATTCGGACGGAAAACCGCAACTCCACTTTTCCTGAATGCGCTCCAGCCCCTCAAACCCGGCCCAAAACCAGGCTGGCATTGGTGCCGCCAAAGCCGAATGAATTGGATAGCACGCAATCGAGCCTGCGATCCACGCGCTTGCGTGCGATGTTATCGCTGGCGAAGGCAGGATCGATTTCGGTGATATTGGCGCTTTCGCAAACGAAATCATTGGCCATCATCAGCAGGCAATAGATCGCCTCCTGGGAGCCGGCACCGCCCAGGCAATGCCCCGTCAAGGATTTGGTGGAGGAGATCAACGGCATACGTGCGCCGAACACCTCGCGGATGGCCTCCATCTCCCGAATGTCCCCGATCGGCGTGGAGGTGCCGTGTGGGTTGATGTAATCGATCGGCCGGTCAAGGCCCGCCAGCGCCAATTGCATGCAGCGCGCCGCGCCCTCACCCGATGGCTGGACCATGTCAAAGCCGTCACTGGTGGCCCCATAGCCAAGGAGTTCGCCATAGATTTTGGCGCCCCGTGCCCGGGCGTGCTCATACTCTTCCAGCACCACCACACCGGCCCCGCCGGCAATGACGAAGCCATCGCGTGCGCCATCATAAGCGCGCGAGGCAAGGTGCGGGGTGTCGTTGAAGCTGGAGCTCATGGCCCCCATCGCATCGAACAGCACCGAGAGGGTCCAGTCCAACTCTTCGCCGCCGCCGGCAAACATGATGTCTTGCTTGCCCCATTGAATCATTTCCGCGGCATTGCCGATGCAATGGGCGCTGGTCGCACAGGCGGAGGAGATCGAGTAATTGATGCCCTTGATCTGGAAGGGCGTCGCCAACGTGGCCGAAAGCGTGGAGCTCATGGCTTTGGGCACAGCGAAGGGGCCAACACGCTTGGCACCCTTTTCGCGCGTGATGTCGGCTGCGGCCACGATGGCCCGCGTCGATGGCCCGCCCGAGCCCATGATAATCCCGGTGCGCGGGTGGCTTATCTCAGTGGGTTCCAACCCGGAATCGGTGACAGCCTGCTGCATGGCCAGATAAGACCAGCCCGCGCCGCGCTCCATGAAGCGGTAGATGCGCTTGTCGATCACCTCGGCCGGCTCGATCTTCGGCTCGGCGTGCACGCGGCAGCGAAAGCCATGGAGCGCGTAATCGGGCGCAGGGCCAATGCCCGAGCGCGCCTCGCGCAAGCTGGCGGTGACTTCAGAAACGCTATTGCCGATCGAGGAGATGATCCCGATGCCGGTAATGACTACGCGACGCAAATGCGCCCTCCCTATCCCAATTGCTCGGACATTTCTTGCGGCTTGAACAGCCCGACCTTTAAGTCCTTCGCGGTATAAATGGCGTGGCCATCCACAAACGTCACCCCGTCAGCCACGCCAAGCACCAATTTTCGTAGGATGACCCGTTTAAAATCGATCTCGTAACGGAGTCTTCTGGCGTCGGGC
>JAKFWI010000055.1 GCA_021731965.1 Hyphomonadaceae bacterium
GAGTGGCCCGCAGCGCCGAGGGGGGGCGTTTGCGCCCCCCCATCGCCTATTCAGCCGCCACCGCGCCAATAATCGTGTCCGGGAGCAAGGCTCGAGCGTCCAGGACTTCAATGCGCACAATGCGCCCGGCGGAGTCGAAATCGAACACGACATCAGGGCGCACTTCTTCGCTTTCGGCCACAGGGGCATCGCTCAGCCGCAGCCATGCGGCGTTTGCCGCGGCATCCAAAACCCAATGGGCGGTCACATCCATCATCGCCAACCCATTTCATCGCGGCCGCCGTCCGTGCCCTTGCCTTTTCTGTTGGCGAAGGAATGGCCGATAAAGCCGCGCTCGAAAAGCGGGCCTATCACATTGATGAGCGCATGATGCACGACGCGATCTCGAAACGGGGCGGCGGAAACGATGCGGTGTTTGGGACGTTTCAATTCAATTTCAATATAGCGGCCTGTCTTAAATGTCTGGCTTTGAAGCTCATGCTCCAGATGTAGCAATTCCCGCTCCAGCCCGAATTGAAACGCAGCAGCGCCCGGCTTTTTGCGCTTACCCTTGATCGCCGTCCGCGCGGCTATTCGCAGCGCCTGAAATGTCGCGATTTGTGGGAAAAGATTGTCGTGTCGTCTGGGCATCGTGCTTCTTTCGCCAACCACCAAGCCCTGAGCCGATCTTGGTCAGGCACCGCGCGGCATGTTCATATGCTTCATCATTCACGAGCCGGAGTTCCACGGAAAGCCTGAAAAGATAACGCAGTTGCTCAACCGCCAATTGCCCCTGACGCAACAGCGCCGCTCGATCGCGAGTGTAGGTCGCCTCAACTGTCGCCGCAAGTAAATCCAAAGACAAACTTTGAATACGATCGCCAATAGTAAATTTATAGGATCGCGGAAATTTTTCCAATTTCTGTGAAGTCCAGACTAAATATTGAAATAATTCTTCCGCAATTATCTTACCAACTGGCGTTTTTGCAATATCTACCATTTACAATTCAACAATTAATTTAGAGTTCGGGAAAGGCGGAACCCTAAACTGTTGAGCCGGTTCGATGGCGTGTTCCCGCCACGGTACGCAGAGCGGAGAAGCGCGGGATCGCTGATCCACGAGCCGCCGCGAGTCACGCGGATCGAGCAACCCTGGGTTGTGTTGGCCGATCCGTTACTAGGCAGCCCGGCGTAGCTTTCAGCGTAACAATCCTGCGCCCATTCCCAGACATTGCCATGCATGTCGTGAAGGCCAAAGGGGTTGGCGGAAAAGGAACCCGCCGGCGCAGTGTTTACCCATTGATCGCGGCCGCTGGCCAAGCCACCACAGCACTGATCTTTGCCGTAATTGGCGTTTTCATGGCTGGCGCTCGCGCCCCACCAATAGGCCGGCTCGTTGGCACCGCCATTGGTCTTGCCCCGCGCCGCATATTCCCATTCCGCTTCCGAAAGCAGGCGATAGCGCTGGCCGGTGGTTTGGCTCAGCCACCGCACATACTCCTGCACATCGTTCCAGCTCACATTGATCACCGGCCGCCGCCCGCGGCCCCAGCCTTCATCTTCAGGCTGATGCGCGCAGCCGCCATCGGCGATGCAGGCGTCGTATTCGTCAAACGTCACCTCAAACCGCCCCACCGCAAAGGGCTGGCCGATGGTCACCCGCCGCTGCGGGCCCTCGTTATCGTAACGGTCCTCTTCGCCTTCCGGGCTGCCCATCAAAAAACTCCCCGCCGGGATCACCACCATCTCCGGAATCGCGCTGGTCGCCAGGCCCTCCGCGCGATCCCGAAAAATCGTCCCGGCCGGGGTTGAGAGGGAGATGGCAATTTCGCCCACCGGCGCCGAACCGCTCTGCACCGCACTGATCTCCGCGCGCAGGCCGGGGCAATCGGCGGAGACGCGGCGCAGGAATTCTTCCCGGCGCTCTGGGCGCTTTTCCGCCGCCAAAACCGCCCATTCCCGGGCGAAGGGCGCGCATTGCTTTGGATCGGCATCCGCCACGGTTTGGGGCGGCGGATCAACGGCCGCGATTGCCTGCGGCGGGGCAAGCGCGTCGACGCTTTGGCCCGGGCAGGATTGGCTGAACCGCGCCTGCAATTGCGAAACACGCGGCCCCCTCCCCACACGCGATCCAGGCGCGCGGGCCGCCAGCTCCGCCTGAATCTGCTGCGCCAGTTTTGTGCAGGCGGCGAGATCGACACCCGGATCGGGAGGCGGCGGCGCGGGAACCCGCCACCCCACCGCCGGCCCGAGCGCTAAGCGCGGATCGGCGGGCAAGAGGCGCGCATTGGCAAGGCCCGCGGGCGTGACATCCGCCTCCAGGATCGAGCCGTCATCGCCAATCGCGCGGACGGTTGCGCCGGTGAACGTGATCGACCGCGCCTGCCCGGGAAGGCGCGCATCGGGCGCGGCAAAGCTGAGCGTGCCGGTCGATGCCAAACCAACCCGCCCATCGCTCAAGGCCAGCGCCCAGGTCTGCGCCGTCTCACCCGCCGCCAGCGCCAGAATCGGCCCGCCATCGGGGATCGCGATCACGCCGGCATTGGTCGTCAACACATTCGCGCCGGTTTCATCTTGGAGCGCGACCGCCCAGCCGCCATCGGCGCCCAGCGCGATCAGCGGCCGCAGGCCCGCGCTGCGCAGGCCGGTGTCCTGGATCAAGGATCCGCCGCGGCCGTCGAACAGTTTTACACTGCCCGTGAGCGTGGCGGCGGCGAGGATCAATCGTCCGTCGGCAACCTCCCGCACGGCCAGCGAAATGACCGGGCCTTCAGTCGTTCGGGGCACAAAGGCCGGCGGATCACAGGAATTCTGTGCCGATTGGCAAACATTGCCGCCTTGGGCGGCGAACGTCACGATCTGGCGGCGCGGGCGGGATGCGTCGAACACCCGCACCATGCCGTCCGCGCCGCCGGTGGCAAAGAAACGCCCATCCGGGCTGGTGGCCAGGATAAGCTCGGCGGGAATTTGCGCCCGTCCTTGCACAGGCGGCACCCGCACATGCGCCTCACCGAAATGCCAGGCCAGCGCCAAGGCCGGCAACGCGCCGGCCAGCACCAGCCCCGCTTTGCCCGCGCCCGCCCAGCGATTGGGCGCGGCACCGAGCGACAGCTTTGCCTTCGGCGGCCGGAGTTTCTCCGGCGCGTAGCGGGCGGCGATAACGCCCAGCGCGAACAGCGCAAGGCCCGCGCCGATCAATGCGCCCCGCTGCCACACGCCCTGCGCCAGCGTGAAGCCAGCAAGCGCGAGAAATCCGGTTGCCGCGAGTGCGGCGGCGATGCCTGCCGCCTTCAACCAGGGCCGCTGCGAGGCAGGCAGGAACACGCCGGCTTGCCGCGCCACCCACCGCGCGCCTGCGCCGCTGGCAGCAAGGCCGAGGGCAAACACCAGAGGCCCCAGCCCCCGCAGATCGAGGCCAGCAATTGCGCCCATGGCCCAAAGCCCGCCGATCATGGCGGCGAACGCCAGGCCATAGGGCGCGGCGCGCTCGATCCAGGTGCGCGCCGCGGAATAACTCGCCGCCACATTGGTCGCCGCCAGCGCCAAGGCCGCCCCGATCGCCAAGAGGGCCAGCGGCAGCCAGGCCCCGGTGATCAGCGCACCTTCCCAGGGCTTGGGCGCAATCGCGAACGCCGCCGCCGCATAGGTCGCGGCCACGCCCAGGCCCGCCGCATGCAGCCAGCGGAACTGGAAGCGGCTTTTGCGCTGCGGCGCGGCGCGGCTGTAATCGAAATCCTCCAGCGCGCCGCGGGCCATGAAATCCAGCAGCACTTCATCTTCGAACAATTCTTCCGGGCTGCGCGGTTCCTTGATCGGCTCCTCACCAATGCGGAACCAAATCTGGTCATTCTCCGCCTGCGTGCCGCGAGGCTGGGCACTTTCCAGCAGGCGATGGATCGCAAAACGCACTTCGCTCTCGCGGGCCTTGGGCATTTGCTGGATCAGCGCCCGGCGCAGCCAATTGGGCATCTGCGCTTCGCGGAACCAGGGCAATTGCGTCAAAGCCGCGAGGCGATCTTCGGAATAAAGCGGCGCGGTTTTGGCATCGCCCCCCATGCGTTCGGCCAGCGCCACGCCGAGATAGAGCGTCAAATCCCATTGGATGGCGGGATAGACCGCCAGCGCGCAAAGCCAATCAAAGCCCGGATCATCGAGATAATTGCGCAGATCCTGCACCACTTGCGCGATCGGGTGGGTGTCTGGCGGGCTGTCATAAAGGAATTCATTGCCGCGCAGGCGCAAAATGTCCGGCAAGGGCCGCGCCCGGCCATCGCCGATGGGCTTTAAGAGGTCTTCGTCTTCCGCGCCTTCCAGGCCCAGCAATTCCGCCAACGCCGCAATCCCCTCGGGCGTCGCGCGGCCGATCGGCATTTCCAGTTCGCGCGCGAGGATCATTTCCTCCTGCGCCCATTCGCTGAGCGGCATGGGTGTGAGAAGCGCGCGCTTGTCCCAGCGCATCAGCTTTTCCACGGAGGCGACCGGTTTGCGCGCCCGGTGATCCAGAAAGCCCTCGCCGGAGCCCAGCACCAAAAGGCGATGATCGGGATGCTTGGCGGCCACCCGGTCGATCGGCTCGAAGCGCCCGCCGCGATCTGGCTCCAGCAGCGATGGCTCGGTCTGGTAGGAATAGAGGTCGAGCGAGACGAGATCCGCGAGGCGCAGCGCCATGGCGCGCAGGCGCTCATAATCATGGTCCCCGGCGGCCCGCTTTTCGATCAGAACCAGATATTCTGGGGCGGCGCGGGTGCGGGCAAATACCGGCTTCACCATCAGCCCGCCATGCTGGATCGTGGCGGCGACGGTGCGCTCGATATCGAGGCGATCGGTGTCGCGCGGCGTGCGGCGCGAAAGCCGCTGGGCGGCGCGCTGGAACAAGGCCGCGTTGGTTTTGATCTGCGTCGCCGCTTCGGCCAGCAAATCCATGTGCAGCGGCGGAAACTCGGGCCGGCGCCGGCGCAAAAACGCCTTCTTGTGGCGCAGCGCGTAGAGAAGCCAGGCAAGGCCTGCGAAAAGTGGCAGGGCGGCGGCGAGGATCAGCGCCCACCAGGGCGCGAAGGCGGTATTGGGCGGCGGCTCGCGCTTCAGCCAGGGGGCATCAGGCCAGACGTGGTGAATGCGCGGATCGGTGGAAACGGCGAGGGCGCGCTCGATGAGTGGCAGCGGCGTGTCGGCGCCCGCAATGCGCGCTGCCTGCGCCAAGGCGGTGGGTTTGTCGGTGTTTGGCAATCGCGTATTGGCCGGCAGCCCTTGGGCGAGTTGCTGCGCGACGCTTTCCGCCGTTTTCGGCGCGGTTACGGGTTGGCCGCCATTGGCCTGCAAATATGCCTCAATGGCAGACGCTGAAGCCCCCTGCCCTGGCCGCTCTATCCCATCCAAAGCGGCCGCAGCACGCGCGGTCAGCCGCTGGGATGTCTCGCTTGCC
>JAKFWI010000052.1 GCA_021731965.1 Hyphomonadaceae bacterium
GCGCCGATCCGCGCCGCCATGCTGGCCATGCCCTTCAATGCGCAATTGGCGGCCGGGACTTTGCCGCGCCTAGCCTTCTCTCATTACATGCAGCAAGACGCGCTTTATCTGGAGGGCTTTGCCAGGGCGCTGGCGCTGGCCGCGGCGCGCGCCCCCGGGGCCGATGGGGTGCTGGAATTTGCCCAGGCGGCGCAAACGGCCATCGTGGTCGAGCGGGCCTTGCACGCCGGTTATCTCTCGCAATTTGGCGTCAGCCCCGCCGATATGGCGCAGGCCCAGCCCAGCCCGGCCTGCGAGGCCTATGTCAATTCCCTGCTGGCTGCTGCGGCCATCGGCTCGTTTGGGGAATTGGCGGCGGCGGTTTTGCCCTGCTTTTGGGTGTATCGGGAGGTCGGCCTCCACATCAAAGCCCATGCCGCCCCTGATAATTTCTACCAAGCCTGGATCGATACCTATAGCGATGAGGCCTTTGGTGCCGCGACTGCGCGCATGATTGCTCTGGTCGAGCAAGCCGGCGCGGACGCGGGAGGGCCAGAACGGGCCCGCATGCGCGCCCGCTTCCACCGCTGCTGCCAATACGAATGGATGTTCTGGGATAGCGCCTACCGGCAGTGCGCGTGGCCGATCGCGTAAGCGGGGATTTGACGCCGCACCCGCCGCAAGACATGACTTGCACGGGAGGTAATCAAACAGAATGGACATGTTCCAAAGCGTTTCGCGCGAAATCACGCTGGTCTCGGGCCTTCGCCGCACGCTGAAGGCGTTCGCGGACCTCAGCCGCGAATCCCCCGTAACCATTGGCGACGAGATCGAACGCATCGTCGATCGCTTCGCTAATCGCACCGCCTTCGAGTTTGAGGGCGAGACGCTCAGCTATGCCGAGTTCGACGCGCTGACCAATCGCTACGCCCACTGGGGCCGCGCCGAAGGGCTCGTCGCGGGCGATACGGTGGCATTGTTCATGACCAACCGGCCCGCTTTCGTGGCAGCCTGGGTGGGGCTGGCCAAGATCGGCGTGGCCACGGCCTTGATCAACAACACCCTCTCCGGCAAGGCGCTGATCCATTCCATCGAGATCAGCACCGCCAAGCATGTCATTGTCGGCCTTGAGCTGGCCCAGCCCTTTTGGGAAATCGTCGCCGCATTGCCCTCTGCGCCCACTTTGTGGGTGAACGGCGGCAAAGTGCAGGGCGCACACGATCTGGACGCGCGGCTCGCGGCTTTGCCCAGCCAAAGGCTCCCGCGGGAAATCGCCCGCCCGGATTTGCGCGGCGGGGCGGTGGCCTTGCTGGTTTACACCAGCGGCACGACCGGCCTGCCAAAGGCCGCCAAAATGGCGCATTGGCGCTGTTTGGGCATGATGCGGGCCTTTCCCGCCGCGGCCAAAGGCCGCGCGGAGGATCGCGTCTATGTCACGCTGCCGCTCTACCACGCCACTGGTGGTTTGTGCGGGATCGGCTTTGCGCTGACCAGCGGCGGGGCCGTGCTGCTGCGCCAGAAATTCTCCGCGAGCCATTTCTGGCCCGATATCGCGGCCCAGCGCGCCACGGTGTTTTTCTACATCGGGGAATTGTGCCGCTATCTGCTCAATCTGGCGCCGGTTGCGGAAGAGGCGGAGCACAGCGTGCGGATCGCCATCGGCAACGGGCTGCGCCCCGAGGTTTGGGAGCGCTTCCAGCCGCGCTTCAAACTGCCACGGATCATGGAGTTTTACGGCTCGACCGAGGGCAATGTCTCCTTGGTGAATTTCGATGGTCGGATCGGGGCCATTGGCCGGGTGCCAGGCTATCTCCAATCCCGGATTAACGTGCGCTTGGTGCAGTTCGATTTTGACGCCGAAATGCCGATCCGCGGCCCCGATGGCCTGTGCCGCCCGGCCCAGCCCGGTGAGGTGGGCGAAGCCATCGGCCTGATCCGCGATGAAGAGGCGCGCTATCGTTTTGAGGGCTATGCCGGCGATCCCGAGCAAACCAATCGCAAAATTCTCCGCGACGTTTTTGCCAAAGGCGATGCCTGGTTCCGCACCGGCGATCTGATGCGCCAAGATAAAGCCGGCTATCTCTATTTCGTCGACCGCGTCGGCGATACCTTCCGCTGGAAGGGTGAGAATGTCGCCACCCATCAGGTGGCGGAAGTGTTGGGGGTGTTTCCCGGCGTCAAGGATGTGAATGTCTATGGCGTACGGGTGGGGGAGCAAGACGGCCGCGCAGGCATGGCGGCATTGACCACCGCACCCGGCGCCGATCTGGCCGCGCTGCACGCCGTGGTGGCGCGGGAATTGCCGCCTTTTGCGCGCCCGCTTTTCCTGCGCGTGCAGCCAGAGATCGAGATCACCGGCACCTTCAAACACCGCAAGGTCGATCTCGTCAAAGTCGGCTTCGATCCCAGCGCCACGCCCGATCCCATATATTTCGATGATCCCCGCACCGGGGCCTATGTGCCGATGACGCCGGCACTATTCGCCGAAATCACCTCCGGAAGCATCCGCGTGTAGCCCAAAGCCGTATGCCCGGCGGTTTTACACATTCTCAAGGCTGGCACGCTGCTGATCGATCCAGCGGGTCAGCTCGCGCGGGCGGGTGATTTCGATGGTGCGCCCCGCCCCAGGGGCGAAGGTGCGCCGCTCGGCCAAGGGAAAGCGGGCGGGCGTGCGGCGCAGAGCCGGTTGCAGGTTGGGGGGCACGCCCTCCGTTTCCACGATCAACACGGGAATGCGCAGGCTGCTGGGGCATTGGCCGCCGCCGGCGTGCAAGTCAGCCTGGGCGCGCAGCAAAGCCGCGGCGGCGGATTTGCTCCAGCGCTGGCCAAACCATTCCCGCTCATAGCCGCGCCAAAAGCCTTTATCCTCGGCCGGGCAGGCCAAGCCTTTCAGAAATGCCCGCCGGGCGCGGCGGCGAAAGCCAAAACCCCAAGCGGACTGGGCCGCCTTGGCCAGCCGGTGATAGCCATCAGCCTTGCCCATAATCGGCGTGGGTGCATTGACCAACGTCAGCGCGCGCACGCAGGCGGGCTCCGTATCGGCCAAGCATTGCGCCAGCAACCCACCAAAGCCAAAGCCCAGCACGCTGGCCGCGCCGATGCCCTCGTGGCGCATGACCGCCTGAACACCTGCCAGCAAATCGGCGGCACAGGCACCCGCAGGATAATCCACCGCGATCACCCGCATGCGCCGCTCCAGGCACTCGATCAAGCGCCAGAAGAAATCGGCGGGCCGATCGCCATCGGGCAGCAGCAGGATGGGCGCGCCAGCCCCGCTGGCGGTGTAAGCCATCATGGCGTCGCCAACCGCGACTTGCTGGACGGGGTGGAGCAAACGATAGGTGGAAAAGCGCTCGAGCAGGCTTACCGAAGCCTTTGCCGCGATGTAGAGTGCTTGCCAATCAGGCGCTGGTGCCCAGGCTGGCATCTGCCCATTGACCAAGGATGACGGCGCGGCACAATCTGCCGTTTCCAGCACATTCTCAGGCAAAATCGGGAGATTGGCCATGCTGAACAAATCCGTCCTGGAAGCCCTCGTTGGCACCGCGCGTGCTGATGCAGCCAAGAACTTTTACCATACTACACTCGGCCTCACCTTGGAAAGCGAAGACCAATTCGCGCTGGTTTTCGCGATGAATGGGGGAAAGCTGCGCGTATCCAAGGTGCCCACCGTCATTCCCTCGACCTATGCCGTGCTGGGATTTCGGGTTGGCGATATCGCGGCGGTGGTGGCTGGCCTGGCTAGCGCTGGGGTGGCCATGGAGCGCTACCCCTTTCTGACGCAAGATGGCGCTGGCATCTGGCAAGCCCCCGGCGGCGCGCGCATCGCCTGGTTCCGCGACCCCGATCTAAATCTGCTCAGTGTCATGCAGCCAGCCTAGGAATATGGGAACGATTCTGCCCAGGCTGGCGGGCGGGCCGGTGATCATGGGCATTGTCAATGCCACGCCGGATAGCTTTTCCGATGGTGGCCGGTTTACCACCCTTGCGGCGGCCCTCGATCACGCCTGCGCCCTCTGGCAAGAAGGAGCCGATATCATCGACATTGGCGGCGAGAGCACGCGCCCCGGTGCCCTGCCCGTCAGCGCGGCCGAGGAGATCGACCGCGTCGCCCCCTTGATCGAGGCCTTGGCGGCGCGCATCCCGGCTGTGCTCTCGATCGATACCATGAAGCCGGAAGTTGCGCTGATCGCGGCGCGGGCCGGCGCGCGTATGTGGAACGATGTGACGGCGCTCACCGCCCCGCGTGCCCCCGAGACCGCCGCGGCCCTCGGTCTGCAGGTTTTGCTTATGCATAAACAAGGCGAGCCGGCCACCATGCAGCACGCCCCCCTTTATGGGGACGTGGTTGAGGAGGTGATCGGGTTTTTGCAGGCCCGGGTGGGTGCGGCGCTGGCGGGCGGACTCCCCCGCGACGCCATCTGGGTGGATCCTGGCATCGGCTTTGGCAAAACCCTCGCCCATAACCGCGCTTTGCTCCTGGCCATTCCAGCCATCAGTACGCGCCTCGATTTGCCGGTCTGCATCGGCTTTTCGCGCAAAAGCCTGATTGCCGGCGTAGAAGCCGCAGCTGGCAGTGCCCGCAGCGCGCCCGCGCAGCGCCTTGGCGGCTCTTTGGCTGGGGCGCTGTATGCCGCAGCGCACGGCGCGCAATTGCTACGGGTGCATGATGTCGCTGCCAGCGTGCAGGCCTTGCAGGTGATGCGCTTTCTGCTTTGATCGGATCATGCGCTATTGATCGGCCCCGGCGGGCAAGGCTTGCGCCAAGCCAAGCACGCGCGCCGCCCCGATGGGCACGCGCAAATTGGCGCCGCTGGCGCTGGGCCCGAAGGGCTCCACCCTCCCCCCGAGGCAGCCGCCGAGGAAGGCCTCCGCCGCGGCGTAAAACGCCAAACGGCTCTGCGGCCGGCTCAAGGCATGGCCCTCATCAGCAAACACGAGGTAGGTCACGCCGACCCCCGCGGCAGAGAGCGCGTCGGCGGTCAAGGCCGTCTGCGCGAGCCGCACCTGCACATCCTTTGCGCCTTGCGCCAGCATTACTTTGCCTTTGACCCGCTGGGTGTAGCGCGAGGGCGATTGCGCCCGCAGCGTCGCGAGGCCCACCGGCGTGCGTGGATCCGCGATGCTGACGGCCACATCCTCGAAATCGGCGCGCCAATAGGCCGGCAGGCCAGCCAGATAGGCCTCGAGATTGGTTGGCCCCGCCAGTGATACCGCGCAGGCAAAGCTGTCGGGGTAAAACGCCATGGCCGCCAAGGCGCTAAAGCCGCCGAAGCCCTCCCCCATAATGGCGATGCGTTGCGGATCGGCGATCTGCTGGGCCTGCGCCCAGGTGGCGGCGTCTTGCAAATCCTCCTGGATTTTTGCACCCCATTGGCGATTGCCGGCATTGACGAAGGATTTGCCAAACCCACTG
>JAKFWI010000107.1 GCA_021731965.1 Hyphomonadaceae bacterium
GACAGCCAATGCTGCGTGCTGCGCCTCCCCTTCCGGGGTGAGGACGGCGATGGCCGCCAGCGCGTGCTTGCGCGAAGGCAGGGTCACCACCGCGATGGCCTCGATCTGCGCCAGCCGGGCAAGCCTCTCCTCGACGCGCGTCAGCGAAACGCGCTTGCCATCGATTTTTTCGATGCGATCGCCGCGCGGGCGCAAGTGAAAGCGGCCGTCCGCGAGCATCTCCACGCCATCCCCGGTGCGCTGGGGGCCCGGTGCCAATATCCCCGGCGCTTGCACCTCCAACGCTCCATCGCTGGCCGCAGACACCCGCACTTCTGGCAAAGGCACCCAAGGGGTATTGGTACCATCTTGCCGCCGCCAAGCGATGCCACCGGTTTCGGTGCTACCCAACACTTCGATCGGTGCTTGGCCAAAGGCGCGCGCACAGGCCTGGGCGGCCTCGGCAGGTAAAGCCTGGCCCGAGGAAAACACCAGCCCGGGTGGATCGGCGAAAGGGCCCTCGCCGGGGGGCAAGCGCGTCAGGTGCGCGGGGCTGGAAATCAGCGTGCAGGCGGGGCCGAGCTGGCTTTGCAATTCGTCCCAATAGAGCGCCATTTCGTCATCCGCTGTGCGACTCGAAAGCAATGGCCACAGCACGCGAAACAACAGGCCATAAATGTGCTGGTGCGAAACGGTGCCGCGCACATGGCCGAGCTGCTTGCCCCAGAGCTGGTCCAAGGCCGCGATTTGGATTTCCAGACACGATAGCCGCGTTTCCACCAGTTTGGGCGCGCTGGTGGAGCCGGACGTGAAAAATCCAAGCGCCCCATCCAGACTGCCTCTCGAGAAAGGGGGGGCTGGTTTCTCGCTCGAAGGCCGTCTCATGCTTTGATCTGGCGCAATTTCGGCGACTTGACGGCCAATGCATTTTTGTTGAACCTGCACCAAGGCGGTATCAAAAAACACCTGGGGAGCATCCTCTTGGTCCGCGCTCAGCGCGATGACCGCGTCATCGAGCAAGGCCGCATGCGCGCAGCCGATTTCCGCCAAATAAGCGCTTTGCGCATGCGCCGGCAGCAAGACCCGCCGCCCACGCGTCGCGGAGGCCAAAATCGCGGCCACCAGGCCGGCGGCTGAGCGCGTGTGCACGAAAACATCGCCGCTGTCCCCGGCCATGCGCCCGCTCAGCCGCGCGGCGGCCGCGCGCACTTGCCCAGCACGGATCCAGACCTCCCCACGCCGAAAAAGCGGCGCTTCGGCCTCGAGGCTCAGCAAAGCAGGGATCAGCCCGGTCATGCGTGGGCGTCTTTACGCACGAAGCCACGGATCGCGAATTCTATGGCGAACAGCACCGCCATCGCGACATAGGCAATCACCCCGTTAAAAAGCGTCCAGGTGTGCCAATCGGCGTAAAGTGCTGTCCACACCGCCACACCGCCATTCAGCGCGAAAAAGCCGATCCATACCCACGTCACGCGCCGGGTGTAGCGCACGCCGCTGGGGGGCAAATCCGGCTCATGCAGGCGCGCCAGGCGTTCGATCATGCTGGGCCCGCGCAGCAAAGACAGGCTAAAGGCCGAAAAAAAGGCCGCGTTCATAAAGGCTGGATAAAGCCGCACCGAAAGCTGCTGATCATAGGCGGCCGTCAGCGCCATGGCACAGGCCACGCCGATCAAGGCCAAGGTCAAGCTGACGGGGGCCTTGCGTGTCCAGCCAAGCGCGCCGCGAAGCGCCAGCAGGGCGCAGAGCACGCCAATCACCCATAACGGGCCCAGCGTGCGCACTGTGATCACGGCCGCGATCGGATAAACCAATGCCAGCAGGCCAAGAACGAGCGCGGAAAGATCAATCCGCTTCATGCGTCATATTGGACGATATCGATGACATCATTGATGGTTCGCACTTTTTCAAAATCCTCGGGAGACACCTTTTTTCCGGTGATTTCTTGCAGCCGGACCATCAGATCAACCGCGTCAATCGAATCCAGGTTTAATTCCTCAATGAGGCTGGCGTCGGGCTTGATCAAATGCCGCGGGACCTCAAATGCGGTTTCTAAATACTGCGCGATCTGATCATAGATTGCTTCACGATCCATTTTCCGAGTCCCAATTTCAACGAACACGCGCCACGAAATTCGCGAGCGTGCGCACGCTCTTGAATTGCGCGTTTAGGTCTTTTTCTTCCTGATTGATTTTGATGCCATATTTCTTTTGTAAAGCGACGCCAATTTCCAGGGCATCAATAGAATCGAGAGAAAGCCCGCCGGTGCCGAACAGATCGGCATCGGAATCGATATCCCCCGGTGTGACCTCATCAAGGTTGAGCGCGGAAATGATCAGATCCTTAATT
Source organism: Hyphomonadaceae bacterium (assembly GCA_021731965.1). Classification (GTDB taxonomy): domain Bacteria; phylum Pseudomonadota; class Alphaproteobacteria; order Caulobacterales; family Aquidulcibacteraceae. The sequence goes on from JAKFWI010000107.1 coordinate 2,329, forward strand.
TCGGCCTCGAGTGCTGATGTCATGTGGACAGGCATTCCTCTATTCTTTTCTCGACATGCGCGCAGAGCCGCCGCACCGCGATGGCCGTGTTGCTCGCCTGAAAATCCGCAGCCACGTCTATACGCTCATGCACGTGGATGATCCAATGGGGCTGGCGCGCCGGAATTTTGTACCAGGGCTCGCCCTTGCGCAAAGTTGGCGGCTGGCATTCAATGGTTACCACTTGGATGGGCGCGCCGGCCGTCAGCGCGACATAAGCAAAACCGCGTTGATATGCCTGCTTTTTCCCGAGCTTGGTGCGTGAGCCTTCTGGGAAAATCACCAAATTATTGCCGGCCTTCAGGGCCAAGGCACAATCGCGCAGCAGGCGCACAGGATCGTTGAGGTTGGGAATATAATTGGCGGCCTGGACCACACCGCTCATGAACGGATTGCGCCAAACCCCCGCTTTGATCACGCATTGCGTCCGCTCCATCAGCGATAGCAGAAACACGATGTCCAGCAAGGTCGGGTGATTGGCCACCACCACCGTACCGCGCGCGGCGCGCAGCTTCTCGGCCCCGTGGCAGATGATGGAGAGAACACCAAAGGCTTGCATGAAAGCGACATAGACCCGCCAGGATGCATGCACGGTTCGTTGCGCCAGCTTTGCCCTGCGCTCTTGGCTGCGGATGAAAATGTTGAAGAACGGGAACACCGTCAGCGCCAGCAGCAGCCCGCCCAGACCGAACACGGCGAAAGAGAGCGCGGTGCCAAATAGCCGCCAAAAGCGGTTAAGGCGCGCTATCATGGGGCCGGCCCAGCAAGGCAAGGCGGGGAGAATGCCAATGTGCGCTCACCCTGCGCCAGCGCCAGCGCCAGTGCCGCAGCGCCGTGGCGGCGCGCCATCACCAAATGGCCCGCTTTTTCTGGCAAAGCAGCCTCCAGCCGCAAGCCCAAATGCACATCCGGGCCGCCCAAATCATAATCCTGATAAATCGCGGGCAAAGCCACATCCGCAAAGATCAGCACAATGGCACCGCCATCCTGCGTGGCCAGGCGCGCATAGGCCTCGGTCAGGCCGGCGCTGAGGCTCCATTCGCCGCCGGCGATCGCGGTGTGATCCGATGCGCGCCCCAGCGCCTGCCCCAACAAACCCGCAGGCGCATTATGCACCGAGAGGGAAAACTGCGCGGGAGAGAGCGGCGTGCGCGCGCTGATATCCGACAAAAGCTGCACCGTCGCCGCGAGATCCCCATGGCCGGAGCAAAACACCAAATCGTTGCCCGATGCGCCTTGCAGGAGCTTGAGGCCGCAGCGCAGCACATCGCGCACGAACGGCGGGCTCCGCCGGCGTAAAGCTGCTGGGATGTCGTGCGTGGCGGCGAGATCGCCAAGTTCCTGGCGCACTGCGTCGCGCGTCAAGATCGCCGCCCAGTTGGACACGTTCAGGCGCAATCTCTGTTCCGCATCCATGCTCTGGCATCTTTCTTCGGGGGTCCTATAGTCGAATTACGCAAATTTGGTCCAGAACACATCTTCGCCCATGCTCTATTATTCTTACGCCTTGTGGCCGGGCGCGAAACCCGCGGCCCGCTGGCCACGGGCGCAGCAAAGCCATGCTGCGGCCGTGCTGCTGGCCGATATGCGCGCCCAGACCGGCCTCGCGGCCGGGCCATGCTCCAAAAGCCATAGCCGGGCGCTTGCGGCCGCGGCGGTGGCAATCAGCGGAAGCCTAGGCGTGGACGTGGAGCTGGCGGACCCGGCGCGCGCCATCACCGCTTTGGCGCGCCAGCTATTGGGCCGCGAGAGCGCGCTAAGCCATTGGGATTTCTACCGACTATGGACCTTCCGGGAAGCGTATTTCAAGGCCTTTGGTGCTTTTCCCGGCGAGGCTCTGCTGCGGTGTGCCGAGCAAGCCGGCCGCATGCAGCCGGCGGGCTATCGCCTGGGCTGCGTGCAGGTGCACCATCAGGTGATCTTCGGTGCTTTCCAGCTGGCGGCCGTCTGGAATGGGGCGTTCGGCGCGCGCGAGATCAACGCAAAAGGCTAGTGTCATGCCTAAGAAATCACTAAAAAATCAATGTTCTAGTGGAAATCATCGCCCAGACATTCGCCTTGGAGTTTTGCGCAAGGGAAATAGCGAATGTCTGGGCGTCTCCACGAGATCGCAGAGCGGCCTCTGGACGCGTCCCAGCCTGAAAGGCTAAGCTGATGCCAGAGGAGCCCGACATGCGCCGCATCCAGTGTTTCACCATTATCGTGTGCGTCGCAGCGCTTGCGGCCTGCCAGAATACCTCCGGGTTTGAGTATCACGGCCCGCGTTTGCCCCAAGCGGTGCTTGACGCTGCCGCCCGGCCAGAACCGCCAACCACCCCGGTTGAAGAGATCGTTGCGCCTGCGGCCGATACGGGGGGCGCGCTTGATCCGGATGCCGTGGTGGCCGAGCCGGGTGGCCCGCCCCCATCGCAACCCGGGCGGGTGCTGACGCCGGTGCCGCGCACGCGGGTTGAAGGGCCAGCTGGGCCGATCGTGGTGCCCGCGCCGGACCGCGGCCGCCCGGTCATCGTGCTGGAAGACACCCGCACCCCCACCGAAGTGGCAGAAGATAAGGCCACCTATGATCGCTGCATCCTCAAGGCGGCCGTAAAGGCTTCGGAAGGGCAAAACCCCTGGGCCCCGCCTGGGCCCTCGCCGCAAGAGATTTGCGCCAAGCAATTGGGCCTGCGCGAGCGGGGCGAAACACCCGAGAATCGTCGTCGTTAACAAAATCGTTAAAAATCAAGTGGTTATACATAAAGCTGAAAATTAATGACGCTGGCGTCACTTTTTAGTTGAAGCTTTACGCCTTCAGAGTATCTTGTGGGGAGTGTTGGCAGCGAGGCGCTGGCCGCGTTCGGAGATTACGACATGGACGGCTCAACCACCCCCATCCGACAAATCACCAAAGACAGCATGTATGATGCGGTGGCACCGACGGATTTTGCCGCTTTGCTGGATGTGGATCGCCACCTGACGCGCTCCACCGCCTTCGATAAGATCATTTCCGCCACCCATGATAACTTC
>JAKFWI010000036.1 GCA_021731965.1 Hyphomonadaceae bacterium
ACCCTGGCCAAGGTGGCTGGCCGCAGGCGGCGCTGGCGCGTCACGTGTGGCCTGCGTCAGCGCCTTCAATCCCTCAACGAGGCCCGCCATGCCCGCCAAATCAGCGGGGATGATCACCGTGCGTTGCTGCGGGCTGGAGGCCAGTTTTTCGAAGGCATCGACATAACGCTGCCCCAAGAAATAATGCACGGCGTTGACGCTGCCCTGGGCAATGGCGTTAGAGACCACCTCCACGGCTTTGGCTTCGGCCTCGGCTTGGCGTTCACGCGCCTCAGCATCGCGGTAAGCTGCCTCGCGCCGCCCCTCGGCCTGCAAAATCGCCGATTGCTTGGCCCCTTCGGCGCGCAACACCGCCGATTGGCGCTCCCCCTCCGCTTCGAGGATCAAGGCGCGCCGCTCGCGCTCGGCTTTCATTTGCCGGGCCATGGATTGGGTGATGTCAGCGGGGGGCGTGAGATCCTTGATCTCGATCCGCGTGACCTTCAGCCCCCATGGGCTGGTGGCCGAGTCAATGACATCCAGCAGACGCGCGTTGATCGAATCGCGCTGGGACAGCACTTCATCGAGCTCCAAGGAGCCCACAACCGTGCGCAGGTTGGTCTGCGCCAAATTGATCAAGGCCAAGGTCGGGTTTTCGACCTCATAGGCCGCACGCGCCGCATCCATCACCTGGATAAACACCACCGCATCGCAGGAAACGATGGCGTTATCCTTGGTGATCACTTCCTGGCGCGGAACATCCAGCACCGTTTCCATCATGCTGAGCTTACGCCCGATCCGCTCATAGAACGGCACAAGAAAGGCAATTCCGGGTCGCAGCGTGCGCGTATAGCGCCCAAACTGCTCCACCGTGAATTGACTCCCCTGCGGCACCACTTTGATGGCGTTAACCAACACAACCAAAGAAAACAACGCAAAAACGGCAAATAAGATTTCCGCGCCCATGGTGCACCCTTACTTCGATACAGCCGGAGTTTAGCTCATTTCAGCTGCGCGAGCAAATATTCAGCGCTAGATACACGATATTCGCCGCCCTCTTCAACGTTAACCTGTTCAACAACGCCATTGCGCACCAGCATTGCGTATCGCCGCGAGCGCAAACCCATGCCGAACTTAGAGCCATCCATTTGCAGGCCGATGGCCTGTGCGAAACCGCCATTACCATCACTGAGCATGAGAATTTTGTCGCTGACGCTTTGATCCTTGGCCCAGGCGGCCAACACGAAGGGATCGTTGACCGAGGTGCAGGCAATGGTATCGACGCCCGCGGTGTTTAACGCCGCCTCATGCGCGGTGAAGCTGGGCAAATGCTTGGCAGAGCAGGTCGGTGTGAAGGCGCCGGGGACGGCGAACAACGCCACCGTTTTGCCGGCAAACACCTCCGCGGTGCTAATGGGCTTGGGGCCCTCGGCCGTGGCCAGCATGAAAGTATGTTCTGGAAGCTTGTCACCGATCGCGATCATTCATCTCACCCTGTGCTATGCAAATGCATGATCCCTGATACACGCTACGCGCACTCATTGCCATAGAATCGCCGCTTGCCCACGCGCCGCGCGCGCCTGTAGCATTAGGGGTTCATGGAGCGCGGCATGCATCTTTCTCTGGTCGGGAAGTTTCTGATCGCCATGCCCGGCATAAGCGATCCGCGCTTTGAGCGTGCCGTGATCCTGGTGTGCACCCACTCTCCGGAGCAGGCCATGGGGCTGGTGGTCAACAAGCCCCGCGAAGAGGTGCATTTGGCCGATGTACTGGAGCATTTGGGCATTCCCCTCGTGCCGCGGCACTGGGCGCAAATCGTGCTGGACGGCGGCCCGGTCAAACCAGATCGCGGCTATGTCCTGCATTCGGAGGATTTCGAGAACGGCTCGTCCACTTTACCCGTCGCGCCGGGCGTGCGCCTGACCATGACGCGCGAGGTGCTCGAAGCGCTCGGCTCGGCAGCCCCTCCAGCCGATTTCGTGCTCGCTCTGGGCTATGCCGGCTGGGACGGCGGCCAGTTGGAGCAAGAATTGCTGGCCAATGTCTGGCTGGTCGCTGACGCGGAAAAAGATCTGGTTTTCCACCAGGCCCTGGAGGATCGCTGGGCCCACGCGATCCGCAAGCTTGGCTTGGATCCAGCCCAGCTCAGCGGCGAAGTGGGCCGCGCTTAAACCCGCGTGCCGGGCTCGGCTGGCACGAAGGGCCAGGCCCGCGCGCCGGTTTGCGCGATCAACGCTTGCGCGGCTTCGGCAGAGAGCGGCGGCGCGTATAGATAGCCCTGCCCGCTGCCGCAGCCCATGGCGCGCAAGGCGTCCGCGGTCTCGATCCGCTCCAGGCCCTCCGCGACGGTTTCCAGCTCCAGAGCGTGCAGCAAGGCAACAATATGGCGCACAATGCTGATGCCGCGCGGGCCACGGTGCACTGCCTGCACCAGATCCCGATCAAGCTTGACGCATTGCACCGGCAATTCCAGCAACCACATCAAAGAGGTGGCACCCGCGCCGAAATCATCGATGGCCACGCCCACGCCGACTTTGCCCAGCGCCGCAATCACCCCGTGGGCCCTGGCCAGATCCGGCAGCACATCATGCTCCGTCACCTCAAGGCGCAAAGCGAAAGGGGGAATAGCGTATTGCGCCAGGGTCTCCGCGATCCGCTCCAGCAGCCCCAGTGAATACAAATCCAAAGCCGGCAGATTGACGTTCAGCACCAGGCTCTGGGCCTGCGGGAAAGCGCTGCACCAGCCCGCAAAAGCCGCCGCCGATTGCACCAGCACCTGCCGGCTTAACGCGCTTAGCACTTCAGGCTCACTGGGAGCTGAAAAGCTCAGCGCATCCTTGTGCGGCCAGCGCGCCAAAGCCTCAAAGCCGCGCAGCGCGCCATCCGCCAAGCCAACCACGGGTTGGAACAAAACGGTCAGGGCATCGAAGCGGGAATCACGCATTACGAGACCTTCCCCCCATTGATCGCGTCCGGTGTCACATCTGGCGCCACAAGAGACGGCGCATTCACCAAGCCGAACAACAGATGGTCACGCCACGCGCCGTCAATGCACAAATAACTCCTGGCGCGCCCCTCCAGCACAAAGCCGGCCTGTTGCAGCAGGGCGATGGACGGGGCGTTCTCGGGCATGCAAGACGCCTCCACACGGTGCAGATCCAAATCGTCAAAGGCAAAGCGGATCAAAGCCCGCACCGCCGCCAGCGTGAAGCCGCGCCGCGTGAAGCGCTCACCAACCCAATAGCCCAACGTGCACGATTGCGCCGCGCCGCGGCGAACATGGCGCAAAGTCGCGCCGCCAACCAGCGCCTGCTGGGCGCGCTGGAACACGAAAAAGGCAAAGGCCCGGCCCTCGCGCGCGTCCTGCTGATAGCGGCGGAGTTTGGCCAGAAAGCTTTCGCGCTCCAGCTCATGGGGAGGCCATGCCGGCTCCCAAGGTCGCAAAAATGCTTGACTTTCTCGGCGCAGAGCCGCCCAGGCGGCAAAATCGCTGGTCCGCGGCAAGCGCAACAAAACCTGCCCCTCAATCAGGTGCGGCTTGCTGCCAAGGCCGGGCGGATGGCGCCAATACATGGCGCGGCCTATCCAAAGCGCGGGCAAAACCCGCGCAAAGCCCGCGTCAGCATTTGGCTTGGCCCCAGGGCTGCGGCGCAGGCCTTGCCGCGCACGGCCTCACGCGCGCGCGCCTGCACCATGGGGCCGGTCACTGCACGGATCTGCGCCTTCAGCATGTCAAACGGGAGCAACGCGCCCAGCGTCAAAACATGGCCGGCACGCATTTCGGCGCGGGCGGCGGCCGATTCCGCGCCCATCAACACCTGCGCGGCCACCATGGTGCGCGCCCGCGTCAACTCACGGTCAGTAGGGCCGTTCTCGGCCAGATCGAGCAGCGCAGCCGCACACAGATCGCTCACTGTGCCAGCATCCTTCGCGGCGCAGCCCGCTGTCACCAGCAAGCGGCCGGTATCGTGATACACGTCCAGGAACGCATCAATGCTGTAAGCGAGGCCAAGATTTTCGCGCACCTCCTGAAATAAACGCGAGGCCATGCCGCCGCCAAGGATTTCCGCGAGCAAACGCGCGGACATCAGCGCGCTGTCACCCAGCGCCGGTGCCGGCCAGGAAAACACCAGATGGGCCTGCGCCGCCCGGCGCGGCTCAACCAGCAGCCCTGTACTCGGACGAGCCAGCGCGCCCGGGGGCCGCTGGCGCCCCGGCAGAGCGCCAAAGCGCTGCCTGGCGATGCCCAGTATCTCTTGTGAGTCAAAGCGCCCGCAAACCGAGAGCACCATGGCGCTGGGCACCATGTAGGCGCTGCGGAAGGCCCGCAAAGTCTCGACGCTGATGCCCGCCAAAGTGCCGGCATTGCCAAGGATTGGTCGGCCCAAAGCCTGATCGGGGAAGAGCAGACGCTGGTGCAACTCAAAGGCCCGATCCTCAGGAGAATCGAAAGCCTCATGGATCTCCTGGATCACCACGCCTTTTTCTTTCTCCAAATCCTCTGCGTGCCAGTGCGGATCGAGCAGCATGTCGCACAGCAAATGCAGGCTCTCACCCGCATGATCCGCCAGGCAGCGGGCATAATAGGAGGTGCGCTCAAAGCCCGTCGCGGCATTGGCTGCGCCGCCCACCGATTCGATGGCTTCGGCAAAGGCGCGCGCGTCCCGCTGGCCCGCCCCCTTGAAGGCCATGTGCTCAAACAAATGCGCCACGCCGTTGATCTCAGGGGCTTCATCGCGCGCGCCGGCCTGGATCCAAACGCCCAAGGCGGTGCTTTCCAGCATTGGCATGGGATCGAGCGCGATGCGCAGGCCGTTGGGCAGCGTCACGACCTTGGCATCATCCCCGCTGGGCTTGGTTGCGCCGCGCGGATTTGCCGCCTCAAGCTGGCCCATCACCACCTCTTTCTCGCCGTGCAGCGAAGCTGAGCCGCCCACGGCTGGCGTGGAAAGCGGCGTAAACACCGATCAAGCCCAGCGCCAAGCCCCACCACGTGACGGCGTAGCCCAAATGACGCTCCGGCGGCAAAGGATCGCTGCCGCGCACGAAAGGATTGGGCCGGGGGCCATAATCGGCAGCCAGATAGCGCGCCTCGATGCGCCGCAAGCCGCTGCGCTGCGCCATTTCCGGCAAGGCGATATGGTAAAATAGCCGTGCTTGCGGGTTATCGGGTGCCTGAAAGGGCGTGGCGCGCTTGGGAATTGCCCACACGCCCTGCACACCCTCGCGCAGGAAGCAAAACGTGTTGTGCGGCGGCTCCAGGCCCGGCCAAAAGGCCAGATCGACAAAAGCCGTTTTGCCCTCC
>JAKFWI010000101.1 GCA_021731965.1 Hyphomonadaceae bacterium
GCGCTTTCGGGCAGGAGAGGCCCAGTTCGCGTAGCGGTGCACCGGGGGCTGGGACACGACGAACCCGAAGCCGAAATCGGCCGCATCCCTATGGGACGGCAGGATTTTTTGTCCTGAGGGCGTCGCCGGTCTTGCCCGATGCCCCGCATCGCGCTTTGCCCGGCTCCTGCTCAGGAAGAGCAAAAAATTCTTGCCGTCGCGGCCGCGCTGGAGTTCTTCAACAGCCTGCTAGCTCGCCTCCAAGGCCGGCAGCGCCTCAGGGGCCTGCGCCTGCCTGCGCCACAATTCGGCATAAACGCCCCCGAGGGCCACCAAATCGGCGTGACGGCCGCGCTCCACAATGCCCCCATCCTTGAGCACCAGGATTTCATCGGCCTTGGCAATGGTGGATAAGCGGTGCGCCACCACCAAAGTGGTGCGGCCGCGTGCCGCGCTATCGAGCGCACCCTGCACTTGCGCCTCGGTGCGGCTATCGAGCGAGGACGTGGCCTCATCGAGGATCAGAATCTTCGGATCCTTCAACACCACCCGCGCAATACCCACCCGCTGCTTTTCCCCGCCGGAGAGCTTCAAGCCGCGCTCCCCCACCCGGGTATCCCAGCCATCGGGCAGGCTTTCGATGAATTCCAACAGCTGGGCCTGCGCCGCCGCCGAATCCAATTCATGCTGCGAGGCGTCCGGATAGCCGTAGGCGATGTTGTAGCGGATGGTGTCGTTGAACAGCACCACGTCCTGCGAAACCAAGCCAAGCGCGGCCCGCAAGCTAACCTGGCGCACCGCGCGCACATCCTGGCCATCGATCCGCACCCGCCCCGCCGTCGGATCGTAAAAGCGGAACAACAGCTTCAGCACCGTCGATTTGCCCGCCCCGCTCGGCCCCACAAGGGCCGTGGTCGAGCCAGGCGCGATGGTGAAAGACACCCCGTTGAGCCCCTGGTCGCGCCCTTCATGCGCAAAGCTGACGCCCTCAAACCGCACTTCTCCCAAAGGCGCGGCCAGATCGGGCGCGCCTGGCAGATCCGCCACATCCGGTGCCTCTTCCAGCAGCGTGAACATCTTCTCCATGTCGATGGAGGATTGCTTGATCTCACGGAAGGCAAAGCCCAGCACGTTCAGCGGCGCGTACAAATTCAGCATGATCAGGATGATGGCGGCGATATCGCCGGGCCCGAGCGCCCCGCTCAGCACCCGCCAACCCGCCAGTGCCACCAGCGCCGCCAGCCCCAAATTCATGATCACGATCTGCGCAATATTCAGCAGCACGAGGCTGGAATTGGAGCGCACGGCCGCGCGCGCATAGGCCGCAAGCGATTGATCGAAGCGCTCCGTTTCGCGTGCCTCTGCGGCGAAGGCCTTGACCGTCTCGAAATTCAGCAGCGAATCCACTGCCCTGCCCGCCGCCTCCGAATCGCGCTCATTCATTTCGCGGCGATACTTCAGGCGCCACTCCGTTACCCCAAACGTGATCCAGCCGTAAATCAGCACGGTGGTGATGGCGATCAGGGAAAACCCAACACCAAAACGCCAAGCCAGAACCCCCGCTGCCAGCGCCAATTCAATCAGGGTTGGGGCGATGTTGAAGGCCAAAAACCGCAGCAGGAAATCGATGGCGCGCACGCCGCGCTCGATCGTGCGGTGCAAAGAGCCGGTCCGCTTGGTTTGGTGAAACCGCACCGATAGGGCGTGCACATGCGCAAACACCGCGCGGCCCACTTGGCGCTGCGCCTCCTCGCTGACGGGCGCGAACACGGCGTTGCGAACCTCCGGCCCCGCCGCCGACGCAAAGCGCAAAGCCGACCACAACCCAGCCAACGCAAAGAAAGCCGGGGCCGCGGCAGCCCCGCCCCCCGTGGTCAATTGATTGAGGCCAAACCCCAGCACCAGCGGGGCAAACACACTGATCACCTTGGCCGCCATCGTCAAAACCAGAGCGATCCAGATGCGCAGCCGCACGCCAGGCCCATCGAGGCGCGCCAGCAGCCGCGCCAACCGCACGATGGTCGGCCAGATCGCCACCCCCTCGATGGCTGCCGCCTCCGGCTTGGGTTTGGGAATGCGTTCGCCGCGTTGCATCATTTGCCTTTCTTGCGCCGTTTGCGGCATGCACTTATCAGCGCGAGACTGCGCGCTCCTGCTTCATCCGCGCATGCTAAACCAATCAGGCATTACCCGATGGCCGCGCTTGGCCATTCATTCTAAGGTATCCGCATGACCCCTTTGTCCCTATGCGTCTATTGCGGCTCCTCAAACACAGCGACCCCGGCACATTTGGATCTTGCCACCCACTTTGGCCAGGCCTGCGCACAGCGGGGTTATCGCTTGGTCTACGGGGGCGGGCGCGTCGGCCTGATGGGCCGCGCCGCCAGCGCAGCGCACGAAGCGGGCGGCGATGTGCTGGGCGTGATGCCCAATTTCTTGGCCCGCCAGGAAATCGTCTACAGGGACGTGCGCCATATCATGGTGGAAACCATGCATGAGCGCAAAAAGATCATGTTTGAGGAAAGCCATGCGTTCGTGGTGCTGCCAGGCGGCATCGGTACGCTCGAAGAGGCTATCGAAACGCTCTCCTGGCGGCGCCTGAACTTGCACACCAAGCCCGTCATCTTCCTGGCCGAAGATGATTTCTGGCAGCCCTTTTTCGCGTTGATCGCCCATACGGTGCGGACCAATTTCACCCCGCCAGCCATTGATGAAGCCATGCTGGCCGCCGCCACCATCGAGGATTGCTTCGCCGCGATCGAACAGCGCGTGTCCGCCGCCCAGCCGCCGAAGCGATTGATTTCTGACTAATGCTCAACGCGCGCCCTGAGCCAGCAGTTGGCCTCATAACTAGAGCGCATTCAGGAAAAGTGGAGTCGCGGTTTTCCGTCCGAATGCGCTCTAACTTATTGAATCAGAGCATTATTCCAATCAGAAATCGGTTTCTTTGAAAAAGCTCTGGGCCACGCTGGCCACGAGCTCTTGGGTTGTAAAACTTTCTAGAATCAATGGCTTCTAATGTAGCTTATGGTTCAGAAGTTTGCGCGCACGCCTCCATAAAGGTAATGCGAACCTGCTTATCGCCACGTTAATCTCTGGATCGCGTCGATTTGAATTTGCGTCACCCCACCCGCCGCCGGCGAGGGGAATCCATGGCCCTGGATGCCACCGATCTTGGCTGCGCCAAGCCAGTGGCATGACGGAAGGGGTGGCATGACGGAATCATGCGTCATCCCACCGTGCGTAGCAGCAGTGGGATCCTGGGATGCCACTGCTCTCTGCCCCGCTCAGCCGGTGAAAATACGCCGAGACTTGAGCCTGACCAAGCAAAGCGGGAGGCAGGCCGAGAGAAGGGCAGGAAATCGTGGTGCCGGGCGCCCGAAGCGCCGCCGCTACGACAATCGCGCCACACCCTGGGCTGGCACCAAGGCCGCGCTCGCCGCGGCGGGCACCAGCTCTGGTGCCTCGGCAGCTTCTTGCGCGTCAGCCTGCGTCAGCAGCGATTCATCCAGCGCCTCGCGGCGGTCCAGCCTCTCCTGCCGCGAGGGGAAGCGGTAAAAGACATGCGAGCCTATGCGCGTGGTCTCCACCAAGCTGGCGGACCAATAGGGCGTGATATCCGTGGTGTGGTAATGCGTGGCGTGCTGTGTCATCGGCCGGGCAAAGCCCATCAGCACCTGCGCCGCCAGCATCTTGGAGCGCTCCCAGGCCGGGCCGCGCGGCGTGCGCCCAAGCGAGCCATCACACGTAAACGTGAACTGGCACCCCGTCGATAAATTCGAGCCCTGGTACACCACCTGACAGAAATCATCGGGATAGACCGATGACCGAACGCGATTCACCACCACTTCCGCAACGGCCATCTGCCCGCGATAGCTTTCGCCTCGCGCTTCAAAATAGATCGCCTCGGCTAGGCAACGCTGTGCTTTGGTGGTGTCCGCCGCGCGGCGCAGCAGCAAGGGCTGGAAGGGGCGCAGCCCCGCCAAAACGTTTGAGCGCGTCAAGCTGGGCAGCACGCGGATAGAGGGCCCATCCTCAAAGTCCGCCGGCAAATCCGCCTTAGCGCTGGCGGAATAGCCAGCTGAAATTACCTTTGTTTTCAGGCGCAAACGCGCCTCTGGGGCATAAGCCACCCCGCCCAAGCGGGCCCGGGTCAAATCATGCTGAAACGCCAACGCCCGCGCGCCCCACACGGCATCTGAGCGTTGCTCGGCTGCCCGTTCCGCGATCACCGGTAAAGCCGCTGAGGCTGCAGCCAAGCACGCGACAGCCGCGGCACCTTGGCGCACCATTTGAGGGCTACGTTCTAGTTCCGCCATAAGCTCGGCCCGAAACGTCTTGATCAGACTAGGAAGACTTCGCCAGAACATCCTATTTTCCTTACTGTGCGATTAACGCCCCGCTTTGCATCTTCTTGATCTGCAAAGGACAAATCGCAATCAATTCTGGATCGAGCGCTTCGCTCTCTCCCCCTTGGTCGCACCTTAGCATTGCTGGCGGCGTCAGAACATTGATTTTTTCTTAACAAAACCGCCGCCGGCGCATTAATCTTAATATTTTGTTGGTATTAGCGCTTCTTTGTTTGCAGCGCTGCCTGGGCCGCGGCCAGCCGCGCGATCGGCACCCGAAAGGGGGAGCAAGATACGTAATCCAGGCGTAATTCTTCGCAAAAGCGAATGCTGGCGGGATCGCCGCCATGCTCCCCGCATATGCCGAGCTTGAGCAGCGGCCGCTGTGCCCGCCCCCGTTCAGCGGCGATGCGGATCATCTCCCCCACCCCAGGCAGATCGATGGAGACGAAGGGGTCGCGCTCCAATATGCCTTTTTCCACATAGGCCCCCAAAAAGCGGCCAGCGTCATCACGCGAGAGCCCTAGGGTGGTTTGGGTCAAATCATTGGTGCCGAAGGAGAAAAACTCCGCCTCGACGGCGATCTCCCCAGCCAAAAACGCCGCCCGCGGCAGCTCGATCATGGTGCCGATCACGAAGGGGATGGCCGCGTTTGCGGCGCTGAGCACCGCGCCAGCCACCGATTGGATGCGCGCCTTGATCAGCGCCAATTCCTGCCTGCCCATGATGAAGGGCACCATGACTTCGGGCACCGGGATTTTGCCGCTTTCATGCCAGAAGGCGACGGCCGCCTCGAAAATGGCCCGCACCTGCATGTCGTAGATTTCGGGGAATTCGATGGCCAAGCGGCAACCGCGAAAGCCCAGCATCGGGTTGTGCTCATGCAGACTTTTGGCGCGCGCCAACAAGCCGGGCG
>JAKFWI010000139.1 GCA_021731965.1 Hyphomonadaceae bacterium
GCCGATAAATCCACCGGCTCCAGCTCGTCGAGCCATTGCCCACGGGCGAAGGCCAAGTAATCCTCCAGGGTTTTCTCCATGTCCGCGAGATCGGCCAAGGCGGCGGCGTTGTCTTCACCAGAGCCTTGCATGGCGAAGTGCAAACGCAAACGCGTCAGCGGCGTGCGCAGATCGTGGCTGACGCCTGCCAGCAAATGCGTGCGCTGCTCGAGATGGCGGGTGATGCGGGTGCGCATGGCCAAAAATGCTGCGCCGGCATCGCGCACCTCGCGGGCCCCGCGCGGGCGATAGGCATCATCAGGGGCGCTGAGGCCGAATTGGTGCATGGCATGCGCCAATTGCTGCACAGGTTTTACCTGGTTGCGGATGAACAGGATCGAGACGGTCAACAAGGCAGCGGTCGCCGCCAGTACCCACAGCAGAAACGGCAGCCAAGAGCCCGCCTGAACCTGCGATTTGAGCGGCTGAAACACCAGCACGCCGCCGGAAACGGGCACCCGGATGGTGGCGCGTTTGCCTGGGCAGCTGGCATCATACCAGATCGGGCGGGCCAAGGCGTTCCTTAGAAAATCGGGCAGATACCCGCCAACCGGTGATAGGCTCACAAAACACCGTTTACCGGCCAGGGCCGCATTTGCTTCGAGTTGGACGGTCAGCCGCAAAGGGCGCTGGGCGAGGCGCTGCACCCATTTCAGCTGGGCCGGCCCGGGTGCCGCTTCGTAAAGCGCGGTGAGCGTGGCGGTTTCACCGGCAACCAATTGCGCCAAGCGCTTGGAGGTGGCGCGCCAGTGGCTATCTAGATAAACGCCCGCGATCAGGAGCTGCATGATCGCCACCGGCAATATGATGATCAGATAGGCGCGCCAATAAAGGCCTTTGGGAAGATGATCTCGCAAGCGCCGCATCGAAGCCTCGTTAGCCTATCCGCAATCGGTAACCCTTGCCGCGCACGGTTTGAAGATGGCAGCCATCCTCGGCGATCGCCTCCAGCTTGCGCCGCAGCCGAGTGACCAGCACGTCAACGCTACGCGGCGCACCCGAATTCATGCGCCGGGCCAATTCTTCCCGCGGGGCGATTTCACCCGGCGTGCGCAGCAAAGCCCGCAGCAAGGCTGTCTCGGCCGGGGTCAGATGCAAAGGCGCGCCGTGGCGGGTCAAGCTCTCGCTGCCGGGATCAAACACAAACGGCCCGAACCGGGCTGGCTCCTCCGGCTGTGCCGCCTTGCCGCTGCGGCGCAGCACCGCATTGATGCGCAGCAACAATTCATCCGGCTCGAAGGGCTTGGGCACGTAATCATCCGCCCCGAGCGCCAGCCCCTGGATGCGGTCTTGCGCAACGCCGCGCGCGGTCAACAGGATAATGGGGATGCTCGCATGGCTGCGAATGTTGCGCAGCAGCGAAAAACCGTCCTCCCCGGGCATGGTGACATCCAGCAACACCAGATCGAATTGCATGGAATCCAGCAAATTACGTGCGGCAGCCGCATTTTCTGCCACCGTGCAATGCGCGCCGCGCGAAGCAAGAAATTTCTGCAAAAGCGAACGAATGCGCTCATCATCATCCACGATCAGGAGGTGGGCCTGGCGATCCAGTGCGTCAATTTCAATCATGACCGATTTTTATGCTCCGTCATGGATTCGTCAGTTGACAGGTCAAGGCGGGCTCCGACAATGAAGCGCAACACAGAAGCGAGCAAGCCGCCTCGGCTGCCTCGCTCTTTCCGGGAGAAGATCATGGCCATTCCCTTTCACGATCGTGATGGATGGATTTGGATGAATGGCGAAATGATCGCCAATCGCGACGCGAAAATCCATGTGTTGAGCCATGGCCTGCATTACGCCTCCGCCGTGTTTGAGGGGGAGCGCGCCTATGATGGGCAGGTGTTTAAAAGCGCCGAGCATACCGCCCGTTTGTTCCGATCAGCGCGGCTGATGGGTTTTGAAATCCCTTTTGCCGCAGAGGATATCGAGGCGGCCAAGCGCCAGGTCATGGAGCGCATGGGTTTTGCCAATTGCTATCTTCGCCCCATCGCTTGGCGCGGCTCTGAGCAGCTCTCGGTCGCGCCCGGCGCCACCAAGATCAACGTGGCGGTGGCGGCGTGGGAATGGGGGGCGTATTTCCCCGATCGGATGAAGGGCATCCGTATGACGCACGCGCAATGGCGCCGGCCCTCGCCGGAAACCGCTCCGTGCGCCGCCAAGGCCGCCGGGCTTTACATGATCGCTTCGCTGTCCAAACAAGCGGCGGAGGCGGAGGGCTATAGTGATGCGCTGATGCTGGATTGGCGCGGCCATATCGCCGAGGCGACCGGAGCCAATATCTTCTTCGTGCGCGACGGCGTTCTGCACACGCCCATCCCCGAAGGCTTTTTAAACGGCATTACCCGCCAGACGATCATCGCGCTGGCGCGCGCCCAAGGCTTGATTGTGCACGAACGCGCCATTTGGCTGCAGGAATTGGATACGTTTGAGGAATGCTTCTTAACCGGCTCCGCGGCGGAAATAACGCCAGTGGCAGAGATTGGGCGTAATCGCTTCAAGCCCGGCGCGATCACGGAAAAGCTCATGGCCGCCTTCCACACCGCGACCCACACGAAGGTCTGATTCTGGCAGCTTATCAGTGGGCTGAGCGCGCCTCACGCCCCCAATATCCAGCCTTCTTCCCGCTCAACGACATCTTGGGGTGCGTCCTGGCCTTTGGCGGGCCCAAACACCGGGCCTAAGCGGCCTTTTTCGTCCAGCGCGGCGAAATGCTCCGCCATGGCGCGCACCTGCGCCATATCCTTGATTTCCCCGGCGGCGATCTGTGGCTTGAGCATTGAAGGCCAGATTTCGCACAGCACCGCGCCGACGCCCTCAACATCCGCGGGCGCAAGCGTTTTCCAACCCGTCTCGAACGGCCAGAACCGGCTGGTAGGAAAGCGTTGGCGCAGGCGGCGTACCACGGGGATGCCAGTCAGGGCCTGGCCGCCGACCGAGCCCTGATAATACAGCTTCCAGATGGATTGCGCGCCCTTGGCGGCGCTATCGGTGAAGCGCATTTCCGGGAGATCGTCGCTGCCATGATCGCGCGGGCGCTTGGCACGCAAGGTGGTTTGCTCATCGCGGGCGGGGCAGCCCCAGAAGGGGAAGGCCTCCCCTGTCATCAGCCGGTTCATTTTCGCGGCCGCCTGGAAGCGATTGTTGGAATTATCCGGCTTATCCTTGATCTCGCGTTCCAGCCATTTGCCCAGGCTATCCCAGGCCGGCGCCGTCAATTTTAGAGCCGCGCCTGTGCCGCGCGCGAAGCCGAGCGGAAAATCGAAGCCGATCAGCGCTCGCTCACTGCGTTTGGCAAAGTCTTCCAGCAAGGCGCCAAGCTGTAGCTCAGCTTCCGCCCGGGTGGCGGGGTTGGTGGCTGAGAAATTGAGCTGAAAGCGCACATTTCGCTTCAGCACGCCGATCCAGATGGAATCCGCGCCGGTGGCCGGCTTGGCCGCGGCGCTCCAATCCACCATGACATATGCGTCGAACAGCCGCGCCATAGCGGTCCGGTCCTTCTTATCGGATGCGGCGAAATGCTAAAACCTAAACGAGCTTCACGAGCATTTTGCCGGTATTGCCACCGCTGAACAAATCCGCGAACGCCTTGGGGGCGGAAGCGATTCCGTCGTGGATCGTCTCCTCGGATCGGATGCGCCCCTCGCGCATCCACTGGCCCATGTCCTTGTGAAACTGTTCACGCAGGCCTGCGAATTGCATGACAATAAAACCTTGAATTTTGAGGCTTTTGCCGACGATATAGATAAGGTTACTCGGCCCTGGCGGGGGCGTTTCATCGTTATAGCGCGAAATCATGCCGCACTCCACAAAGCGGGCGAAGGGCCGTGCGATTTCGAGCGCGACCTCCAAATGCTCCCCACCGACATTGTCGAAATAGATATCGATCCCATTGGGGGTCGCGGCGCGCATGGCCGCCAGCAAGCCGCTTTGCTTTTCTGCCGTGCGGTAATTGACCGCTTGATCGACGCCGGCAGCGCGCAACCAGGCGCATTTGTCGTCTGAACCCGCGGTGCCCACCACGGTGCAGCTTTTGATCTTGGCGATTTGGCAAACCAGCGAGCCCACCGCACCCGCCGCGCCGGAGACAAACACGGTTTCACCCGCTTTCGGCTTGCCGATCTCGAGCAGGCCCGCATAAGCGGTTAGGCCCGGCATACCCAGCACGCCCAGAAAGGCTTGGGGCGCAGCGCCGGTCTGCGGCAATTTGGTCAAAGCCGAGGCTGGCCCCGTAAAGCCTTCACGCCAGCCAAACATGGATTCCACCAGATCGCCTGGCTTGAAGCCGTCGGCGTGGCTTTCCACGACTTCCCCAATCGCACCGCCTTGCAGGGCTTTGCCGAGCTCGAAAGGTGGAACATAGCTTGGCCGGTCATACATACGCCCACGCATATAGGGATCGACCGACATCCATAGATTGCGCACCTGCACCTCGCCCTCGGCGGGTGCCTTGGCTGGAGCACTGGCCATTTCGAAATTTTCAACGCCGGGCGCACCTGCTGGGCGCGATTTCAGCAGGATTTCACGAAATTGGGTCAAGGCCACGGCGAGGCTCCTCTTTGTATGTGATCACCCTAACGGCTAGCGGCAAGCGAAGCGAGGGGGTAAACTCCTTAGAGTAAAGGATTCTGTATGTCAGGCCCAGTCGTTCGTTTCGCGCCTTCCCCTACCGGCAAGCTGCATGTCGGCAATGTCCGCACCGCGCTGCTCAATTGGCTGTTCGCCAAGGGTGCGGGGGGGCGTTTCATACTGCGCATTGACGATACGGATTTTCAGCGCTCCACCAAGGCTTTTGAGGCTGGCATCGAGGGCGATCTGGCTTGGCTGGGCTTAATTTGGGATGAAAAGCACAATCAAAGCGCCCGCCAGGCGAGCTATAATGACGCGGCGGAGCGGCTGAAGGCTGCGGGGCTGCTTTATCCGGCCTTTGAAACCGAGGAGGAATTGGAGCGCAAGCGCAAGATCGCCCAGGCGCGCGGACGGCCCCCGGTTTACGATCGCGCCGCCTTGGCGCTGAGCGCCCAGGAAATCGCTGCACTAGAGGCCGAGGGCCGCCGGCCGCACTGGCGCTTCAAGCTTTCCGGGGCGCGCGCCGAATGGGTAGACCGGGTACGCGGCCCACAATCGATCGATACTGCCTCGCTCTCGGA